>NZ_JAKUMO010000008.1:0-250856 GCF_037026475.1 Ensifer sp. MJa1
CGCCAAAGCGCAGCATGGCGTAAGCCAAGGCCCCCTTCTTTCTCTCCGACAAAACAGCCCGAACAAAAATGCCTGCCCCAAAAACAAAAACCCGCCGAAAATATCGACGGGTTTGTCAGCGGTCTGAAGCCGGCGATAACGCCGGCCTTTCTGTTTGGGAATGTGCCGTGCTCAGTCGGCTTCCGCCTCGTTTGCCGGTGCGGCATTGAGCTGGCCGTATTTCTCTTCGCCGATCTTGTCGAGCAGCTCAAGCTGGGTTTCGAGGAAGTCGATGTGACCTTCTTCGTCAGCGAGCAGCTCTTCGAAGAGCTTCATGGAGACGTAGTCTCCGGCGGCGTGACAAATGTCGCGCGATTTCTTGTAGGCGGTGCGGGCGTCATATTCGCCGGCAAGGTCGGCCTTCAGCACTTCCTTGACGTTCTGGCCGATACGCAGCGGCGCAACCGTCTGCAGGTTCGGGTGGCCTTCGAGGAAGATGATGCGGGCGACGAGCTTGTCCGCATGCTGCATTTCCTCGATGGATTCGGCGCGCTCCTTCTTGGCCAGGAGCGTATAGCCCCAATCCTCCAGAAGGCGGTAATGCAGCCAGTACTGGTTGACGGCACCGAGTTCGAGATAGAGCGCTTCGTTAAGCTGCTCGATGACCTTTTTGTCGCCTTTCAAGATCCGCCCTCCGGTTGTCTTCATGGAATTGTTTGAGGCGGGTCATGAAATCAAATATCTCTGCGTCCGTCGAGTCGCGGTGCGCGTGATATTGCTCGGTGGTGCGGATGATGATGTCGACGACATTGGGGAAACAGCCGCAGCAGCGACCGCGTTTTTCCATCGCGTGATAGACTTTCGCCGGCACGATCAGCTGCCAACAGTCTTCGTCGAGGAGGCCGACAATCGTGTCCTCGATCTCTTTTTCCGTGATGAAATTGCAGCTGCAAACCAGCATGTCGTCTCGCTTGTCGTACGCAACGTCCTGTATTTGCGCATAAAGCAAAACAGGACATTTAGTGTCAACTAAAAACTCCGCGAGCGCAGGTTGCAGATGGATTAGAACGACTCTAAACTTGATGGAAAGCTTCGTGTTTTCAGAATATTAGAGAAATTGAGAAGACTATTCCTGCGGGCAAGTTATACTTTATGATGCCCGCTTCCTGCGACACTTTTACACACCTGGGACAAAGAGGATGCCGGCCGGGCGAAAACCTCTTCCAGGGGGCGGCGGCCTCAACAATTTTCCTGCCCCTTGTGGGCCCGCTTGAAGAGATTGGGCTCGCCCAGGGCTCAGTTGTATCGCCGCCGCAGCAGTGGCGCAGCGGTCGCTCTAGTGGAAATTGCGGCCCTTCGGCATGACCCCCGCCACCTCTGCCGTCGCCTGCTCCGGTTGGCCACCGGTGCGGCGCGCCATCGCCAGGCGCAGATCCCCAAGCGCCTTTTTCTCACGTGCATCGCCGGTTGGTCTCAGCGCCTCGTCTGCACGATCGCTTGCTCCGAACCGTCGCGCCTCCTTGCGCAACAGCCCGAGCATCGGCGTGATGTCCTCGATGTGCTCGGCCACCACATGGATGACGCTGCTTTCGCGCTGCAGCCGGCCGCGGATCTTGACCAGCCGCGCGCCCATGACCACCGGGCGGTAGGTCGCAAACACCTTCGGCCAGACGATCGCATTGGCAACCCCGGTCTCATCCTCGATGGTCATGAAGATGACACCCTTGGCCGAGCCCGGACGCTGGCGCACGAGCACCAGCCCGGCGACCGTCACCCGCCGACCGACCGGGGCGGTCGCAAGCGTGCGGCTCTGCACGATCCCCTGTTCTGCAAGCTGCGCTCTCAGGAACGAAACCGGATGCGCCTTCAGCGAGAAGGAGAGATAGCGGTAGTCGTTGATCACCTGCTCGCCCGGCAGCATCTCCGGCAGATCGACAGCCGGCTCCGGTCGCAGGTCCTCCTGTGCCTGTAACTCGAAGAGCGGCAGCCGCTCGGTCGCACTCTTTTCATCGAGCGCCTTCACCGCCCAGAGCGCCTTGCGCCTGTCAAGCCCGATCGAGCGGAAGGCGTCCGCATCGGCGAGCCTTTCAAGCGCTGCACGGGAGAGGCCCGAGCGTAGCCAGAGTTCGCGCACCGTCCGGTAGCCGGTACCGCGGTTGGCAACGAGCCTGCCCTCGATCTCCTCTTGCCTCAGCCCCTTGATCGAGTTGAAGCCGAGGCGCATCGCCCTCGCCGTCTTGATCACGTCCGCCATCTCGCGGTGGCGCGGCTCGATGGCGCGCTTGTCGAAGCCTCCCGCTTCGAGATCCGCATCCCAGACCGAATGGTTGATATCGACAGGCCGCACCCGGACCCCATGCTCACGCGCGTCGCGCACCAGTTGCCCCGGCGCATAAAACCCCATCGGCTGCGAGTTCAAAAGTGCTGCGCAGAAGACATCGGGATAATAGGTCTTCAGCCAGCACGAGACATAGACCAGGAGCGCGAAGGACGCCGCATGGCTTTCGGGAAAGCCATATTCACCGAAGCCCTCGATCTGCTTGAAGCAGCGCTCGGCAAAATCGCGCGGGTAGTTGTTCTTGACCATGCCTTCGATCATCTTCTGATGGAAAGTATGGATCGTGCCGGTGCGCTTGAAGGTCGCCATGGCGCGTCGCAACTGGTCGGCCTCGCCGGGCGAGAAACCGGCAGCGGTAATGGCGATCTGCATCGCCTGCTCCTGGAACAGCGGCACGCCGAGCGTGCGCTCCAGAACCATCTCCAGTTCCTTGCTCGGATATTCGATGGGGATATTGCGGGCGCGCTGCTCCCTTCGCTTCAGATAGGGGTGCACCATGTTGCCCTGGATCGGCCCTGGCCGGACGATCGCCACCTCGATGACGAGGTCATAGAAGATGCGCGGCTTCAGCCTTGGCAGCATGCTCATCTGCGCCCGGCTCTCGATCTGGAAGACGCCGATCGTATCGGCGCGGCAGATCATGTCGTAAACGTCCTTCTGGTCATCCTTGAAGAGTTGATGCAGGGTTTTCTTCTCGCCGTAATGCCGGTCGAGCAGTTCGAAGGCGCGGGCGATGCAGGTGAGCATGCCGAGCGCCAGCACGTCGATCTTCAGGATCTTCAGCGTGTCGAGATCGTCCTTGTCCCACTCGATCATGTATCGGTCGGGCATCGCCGTGTTCATGATCGGCACGACCTCATCGAGCCGGTCGCGGGTAATGACGAAACCGCCGACATGCTGGGAGAGATGGCGCGGGAAACTCATCAGTTCGATGGCGTAATCGAGCACACGCACCGTCGTCGGGTCCTTGGTATCGAGACCGGCGGCCTTTGCCTCGCGCTCGGAGAGATCGGCGACCGACCAGCCCCAGACGGAACCCGCCAGCGCCGATTGCACGTCTTCTGAAAAGCCGAAGGCCTTGGCGGTCTCACGGCCGGCCGAGCGCGCCCGATAGCTGATGACGGCGGCCGTCAGCCCCGCATGTTCCTTGCCGTAGGTGCGGTAGATATGCTGGATCACCTGTTCCCGCTTCTCATGCTCGAAATCGACGTCGATATCCGGCGGCTCGTCGCGTTCGGTCGAGATGAAACGATCGAAAAGCAGGGTGGTCGAAAGCGGATCAACCTCGGTGATGCGCAGGCAATAGCAGACGGTGGAGTTGGCCGCCGAGCCGCGCCCCTGGCAGAGGATTTCAGCGCCCCGCGCAAACTGCATGATATTGCGCACCGTCAGGAAGTAGGGCTCGTAGCGTTTCTCTGCGATCAGGCCGAGTTCGTATTCGATCTGCTTGGAAACCTTCTTGGAAATTCCCTCGGGATAGCGCGCGTGCGCGCCCTCCATCGTCAGTCGCCTGAGGGTTTGCGTCGGCGTCTCGCCCGGAATGCTTTCGTCCGGATATTGATATTCGAGCTCCGACAGCGAGAACTTCAGCCTCCCGAAGAACTGACCGGCATTGGTGATCGCTTCCGGATAGTCGCGGAAGATGCGCGCCATTTCGGCGGGCGTCTTCAGATGCCGTTCGGCATTGGCATGCAGCCGATAGCCGGCCGAAGCAATCGTCACATGCTCGCGGATGGCGGTGACGACATCGGCGAGCGGCCGCCTTGCGGCCGAATGGAACAGAGGACTGTTCGTAGCAACGAGCTTGATCCCCACTTGGCGGGCAATGGTCGCAAGCCCGGCAAAGGCGAACTGGTCAAAGCCGTCATAACGCGGCACCAGCGCCAGGTGGAGCCGGTCGGCGAAATGCGGCTTCAGCCGCTTGAGGAAATCGCCAAGCAACGTCGCCTCCGGCGCGCCAATGACGGGATCGGGCAGCACGGCGAGCAACAGGTCCTCACCCCATTCGATGAGATCGGTCTCATAGAGCGTGCAGGTGCCCTTCTTGGCGCGCAGGTTTCCAGCACTCAGCATCCGGCAGAGATTGCCCCAGCCGCGACGACTTGAGGGATAGGCAAGCACATCAGGCAGGTCTTCGGCAAAGGAGAGCCGCGCACCCGGCTGGAAGGCATATTTCTCCACCTTGGCCTGCGCATGGGCGCGCACGACGCCGGCAACCGTATTGCGGTCGGCAATGCCGAGGCCGCCGATGCCAAGCCGGCTTGCGGCCACCACCATCTCACCCGGATGGGAGGCGCCTTCGAGGAAGGAGAAATTCGACCAGGCGCCGATCTCGAAATAGGGCGTGCTCATGCGAAGACCCCATGCATGAACCAGCGCGGCGGGGCGCCGGCACCGTAATGGCCCTCGCGAAACAGCCAGAACCGCCTGCCACTATCATCTTCCACCCGGAAATAGTCGCGCTCCAGCGCCGGTTCGCCATCGAGCCACCACTCGCCGGCAATGCGCTCCGGCCCTTCGGCCCGCGCAATGCGATGCAACGTACGCCGCCAGCGAAAGCTTCGGGGCGGTCCCTCCGGCACTTCGGCCACCGCCTCCACCGGCTCGGGGCTTGGAAAGAGCCGCTGCGGCCGGGCTGTGGCGGCAAGCAGGGTCGCCGGGATATTTTCCGCCGGCACCTCGGCCTTGCCCATGAGCGCCAGATCCGTGAGCGGACGGAAGCTTGCCGCCCGTTCAGGCACGTGGCTCTCCGAGAGAGCCGGCACCAGCAGGCTCTCAGGCCCGAAGCGCGCCATCACCCGGTCGGCAAAGGCCGCAAGCGGGCGCTCGCGATCGGGCGTGCCGGAAAAATCCTCCTGCATCACCTCGTATTTTTCGCTCTTTGGTACCGAGAGCCGAAGGATCTCAAAACCGAAGCCGGCATCGAGATCCTCGTGCACTGCCTGCAGGCGTTCTCGGAAGAGACCGGCGACGCGCCGCGGTTCGTTGAGCGGCGAGGATGTGCCGGCGGCAATACGGAAGACGGCGCCGTCGACACGGAAGAGCAGAAGCTCGAACAGCCGCCCGCCCTCGCCGCGCTTCTCCAGTTCCGGCTTCAGCCGGGCCGCCAGCTCTTCCGCCAGGCCCAAGATATCGTCTTCACCCTGGACCGGTTCGCCGAGGCGGCGCTCCACGGAGAGGGCGGCGACGGGCAGCCGCGGCGACAGCGGCTCGTCCTCCCGCCCGAGCGCCTGATCGAGACGCAAAAGCAGGCTCGCGCCGAACCGGCGGGCAAGCGGCGCGCGTGACGCTTCGAGGATGTCGCCGATCTGCTTCAGCCCGACCCGGCCCAGAGTTTCGATCATTTCCAGCGGCAGCCGGAGGGCTGCCATCGGCAACGGTGCCAGTTCCCGTGCCGCTTCATCCGGGGCAATAACACCTTCGGAGCCGAAGCGCGCCACCGCCCAGGAAAGCCCGGCGGACGAAGAGATCGCCGCCCGCGCCTCGACGCCCAGGTGAAAGAGGCGGGCAAGCAGGTCGTCGAGCAGCGCCTTTTCGCCGCCGAGCAGATGTGCACAGCCGGTAATGTCGAGAAAGAGGCCGCTGTCGCCATCGAGCGCGACCAGCGGCGTGTAGCGGCAACACCAATCCGCAAGGCCCGCAAGCAGCGCCCGATCAGCGGCAGGATCGGCCGGCAGTACGTCGATCTCGGGACACATGGCCCGGGCCTCGGCAACGCCCTGGCCGATGTGAAAACCCGCCTTTTCGGCGAAACCATCGAGCGCAACGACACGCATCGCACTCTTCACCTTGTCGGCAAAGACGACGGGTGGATGCTCAGGACGCCCGCGGGAAAGCCACGAGTTCCCCCAGCGCTTGCGGGCGACCCGATCGGCCGGAAGATGCGGAAAGGCGAGCGACAGAATGCGCTGGTTCTGGATCTGCCGCAGCAGCGGCTGGTAGGGGCTCGACGGGGTAAAGGCGGCGGTCATGGGGGTTCCACTCCAGCTGGAAGCCGAGCGGCGCAGGAGCCCTGCTCTTCTCGGCTATGACATGAAAGACGGGATGACCGATGCTGCCGCGAAGCATCGATCCATCCGGTAGCGGGCGCTCGCGCGCCGGCGCCGGCTCGACGAGGAAGCGAAAGAAGGCACTGCTGGCCTCCTCGTGTCCGGACTGGCGTAAAAGCAGAAGGGGGACGTGGCCCGCCCTTGAGCGGACATGCAGGCGCCGGCTCTCGCTGAGCGCAAGGGCTGCCGGGTTGCCGCGAATTTCGAGAATGACAGCGCAGAAGCTCGGGACGGAAAGAGCGGCTTCGGCGATCCACAGCGCATCCTTCACCGTGCGTGGCAGGCTGAAGACAAGGCCGCGCACATCAAGCCCATAGGCCTTGAGACCAAGCCCATAGGGCATGCCCGCCTCGTTGGACGCCATCGACTGGCTGATCCAGAGAACGGGAGCCACGGGTTCGCCCTTTTCGAGCCGCGCCTTTTGGCAGAGCACGCTGAGCGCTGCGGTAAAGCCGGCGGCCGCACCCGCATCGCGCGTCTCGGCATTGCGGATTTCCGTCAAGCCTTCAAGCGGCAGGCCGCCGTCGAGAAGGTCGTCCAGTTCCGCAATGCCGAGTGCCAGCGCCCGGCGGCCGGGCTCATCGTCCTCGCGCGGACGGAAGCCGCCGGGATCGGCCGCCTTGGCGGCGCGAACGACGCCCGGAAGCCGACGGTTTTCGATCCTGGCGATCGTCTCTCGCAGCGAAAGCACCGTCTCCCGCTGCACGGCTTTGTCGGCCATGACGGTCAACTCCCATCAAATGTTCATGTTATGTTCTATTAGATTCCAGAGCTTCCCAAATGAGTCAACAGCCAATTATAAGAATTTATTCCTCTCCCTGGGGGCGCGGAATTCAACACTCGAAAAACACTGGCAAAATCGCTATATGGAGGGCAACAAGGAGTGCCTATGGCCCGCATTGACCAGACCGATGATTGGCGGGAACGCCACGCACCGACGCTTACCACTTTCGAGCAGCTTGCGCTGGAGGCCTATGGCCACCTGCCGCAGGAATTCCGTCAGCTGACAACCGACCTCATCATCGAAGTTGCCGACTTTCCGAGCGACGACGTGTTCGAGGACATGGCGCTGGAAACGCCTTTCGACCTGCTCGGCCTCTTCGAAGGCCGTGGCATCAGCGAACGTTTCACCATGGAAACCGGCCAGTTTCCGAACCGCATCACGCTTTATCGCCGTCCGATCATCGACTATTGGGCCGAGAACGAGGAGACGCTGGGCGACATCATCACCCACGTGCTGATCCACGAGATCGGCCACCATTTCGGCCTTTCCGACGACGACATGGAACGGATCGAAGCCAGCGTCGAGCATGTCGGCGGCTAACAAGCTCACCGTTTCGCTTTGCCCCTCATCCGGCCTGCCGGCCCGCTCGTCTCGATGAACCATCCCCGCAGAGGGACGACACCAAGGGTGAGGGAGCAGTCGCTGATGGCAGCTGCGACTACTGCTCCGACAGCTTGATATCCGGGGTGTACTCTTTCCCCTCGACCTCTTTCACCACCGCCTGGCCGCATTGCATGTGCTGCGTGTCGGCGTTGAAGGCGTAAGTCGGCGAGCCGTGCAGGCTCCAGCCCTGGTTCAAAGCCGCCGTCACCTTGTGGCAGAAAGTGGCGTCGTCGGGACCGGTCAGGAAGCGGTAGAGTTTCAAGATCTTGTCTTTCGTTTTTCGATGAGATCCGCCTTGGCGGCAAGCGTTACGGCCTGGTCGAGATGCAGCCGCTCGACCATGCGTCCGTCGAGGTTGATGACACCCTTGCCGGCGTTTTCGGGAAGCGCGAAGGCGGCGATGATTGCACGCGCCTCGTCGACGGCGATCTGTTCGACGCCGAAACGTTCGTTCGCCGGGCCGATCTGGGCCGGGTGGATCAGCATCTTGCCGTCATAACCCATGTCGCGACCCTGCCGGCATTCCTCGTCGAAACCATCAGCGTCGCGAAAATCGTTGAACACCGCGTCGATGACGTCGAGACCGCCGCCACGGGCAGCCAGCAGGATCTGCATCAGCCAGGGGATCAGATAGGGGCGGCCGGGGCGATCGGGCACGCCGGTTTCCTTGCGCAGGTCATTAAGGCCGACGACGAAGCAGTCGAGCCTCCCACCGAAGGTGCGGCCGGTCTCGGCGATGACGGGCGCGTTGATGACGCCACGCGGCGTCTCGATCATCGCCCAGAGACGCAGCGTCTCCGGCGCATCGTTTTCGGCAAGCCAATCGGCCGCCGCCTGGATATCCGCCGGGCTCTCAACCTTCGGCAGAAGGACAGCGTCGGGCTTCGCCGCAAGCGCCGCAACGAGGTCGTCCTGCCCGAAGCCGGAGCCGATCGCGTTGATGCGGATGACGATTTCGCAATCCGGCCGGTTCACTGTGAGGTGCTTTACCAGCGCCGCACGCGCCTCGGCCTTGCGCTCGGGCGCCACCGCATCCTCGAGATCGAAGATCACGGCGTCCGCCGCCAGCTCGGCGACCTTGGCAAGCGCCCGGGCATTGTCGGCGGGCACACAAAGCACCGAGCGACGCAGGTGCACAGGGTGATTGTCTGTCGATTTGCTCATGCCCCAGTTGTGCCCGCCTTTCACCCGTTCCGCAAGAAGAGGCGAACCGCCGCACCTCTTTCGAAAAGCCACCTCTTGCAAGTGCCGGCGCGAACCACCACATCGCCATCAGAAAGGTGAGGATCATGCACAGCATTCGCTCTGTTCTCTTTACGGCCGCAGCCCTGACCATCACGTTCGCGGCCTTCGTTCTGACCGCTTCGCTGGCCTTGGCGCTGGCCGGCATCGCCGCCGTCGTCGTGATCGGCAGCGCCATTGCCGCCCGGCTGAACTTCAAGCCGGCCCGCGCAACCGCCCGTCCGGCCGCCGCCGCTGCCGCTCATGGTCAGCGCGAGATGCGCATCTGGAACGACGGTCGCGGTACGATCATCGACCTCTGATCTCCCTCGATCCGGACGAATACACAAACGGGCCGATCCGTGATCGGCCCGCACCTTGCGGCGACCGCAAACGAGGTGCCGCACCGGGCCTCAAAATTTTTTCCATCCCGATGTCGGAACGGGCGTTCCTCGTCCGTCCTTGAGGCAGGCCAGCAACGGTCCTGGCTCCTTAAAACAGGATGGAGAAACCCGATGGATACCCAGACGCAGCAAACCGAAACGCAGCAGCCGGCGCCGGTCCTGAGCGGCCTTCTGCCCTATCTGCAGGTCGACGGCGCCGCCAAGGCGTCCGAATTCTACCAGCGCGCCTTCGGTGGCAAGGAAGTGAACCGGCATCCGCTCGACGAGCAGGGCCGCACGATGCACATCCACCTCTATGTCAACGGCAGCTCGCTGATGCTCGCCGACGCCTATCCGGAATACGGCCATCCGCTGGAAAAGCCGCAGGCCTTCACGCTGACGCTCACCGTCGACGATATCGATGCCTGGTGGGATCGCGCCGTTGCCGCGGGTGCGGAAGTGGTGATGCCGATCGAGGTGATGTTCTGGGGCGATCGCTACGGCCAGTTGCGCGACCCCTTCGGCGTCCTCTGGGCGATGAACAGCCCTGTGAAGGCAGGCTGAGGCAGGCTGAGGCAGGCTGAGGCCGGCCCGACGATCGAAATCCGGACGCAAGTTCTGCCGGGCGGGCAATTTCACCCGCCTGGCGAAGCCTATTTGAACAGATTTTCCTTCATTTCGGCGCAAAACTCATCTAAACGCTAGCGCAACATTCTTCTGAAATCGAAGGCCTGAAGTTATGGAAAAATTCGTCAAGCTCACCGGTGTCGCCGCCCCCCTCCCCGTCGTCAACATCGACACGGACATGATCATCCCGAAGGATTACCTGAAGACGATCAAGCGCACCGGCCTTGGCAAGGGCCTTTTCGCCGAAGCCCGCTACAACGAGGACGGCTCGGTCAACCCGGACTTCGTGCTGAACAAGCCCGCCTACCAGAATGCCAGCATCCTGGTTGCCGGCGACAACTTCGGCTGCGGCTCCTCGCGCGAGCAC
Source organism: Ensifer sp. MJa1 (assembly GCF_037026475.1). NCBI lineage: Bacteria > Pseudomonadati > Pseudomonadota > Alphaproteobacteria > Hyphomicrobiales > Rhizobiaceae > Ensifer > Ensifer sp. MJa1. Next base: position 10,352 of record NZ_JAKUMO010000008.1, read on the forward strand.
GCCCCGTGGGCGCTGCTCGACTTCGGCATCCGCTGCGTGATCTCCACGTCCTTTGCCGACATCTTCTACAATAACTGTTTCAAGAACGGCATCCTGCCGATCGTCGTCAGCCAGGCTGACCTCGACAAGCTGATGGACGACGCTTCGCGCGGCTCCAACGCCATCCTCTCGGTCGACCTGGAATCCCAGGAAATCACCGGCCCGGACGGCGGTTCGGTCAAGTTCGAGGTCGATGCCTTCAAGCGCCACTGCCTCTTGAACGGCCTCGACGACATCGGCCTGACGCTGGAAAAGGCAACCGCCATCGACAGCTTCGAGAAGTCGGTCGGCGCTTCGCGCCCCTGGGCCTGAGCCAGAACCAAGTGGCGCGCAAGCTCATCTCCTCGGGTTCGCCCTTCGAAAAGACGGCAGGCTATTCGCGTGCCGTCGCGATCGGCGACTGGTGCTTCGTCTCCGGCACGACCGGCTACGACTACGCCACCATGACCATGCCCGAGACGGTGGAGGAGCAGGCGCGCAACTGCCTGAAGACGATCGAGGGCGCGCTCAAGGAAGCGGGCTTCTCGCTTTCCGACGTGGTGCGCAATCATTACTACGTCACCGACGCCAGCTTCGCCGACCGGGTGTTCCCGATATTCGGCGAAGTTTTTGGCGAGATCCGCCCGGCGGCAACCATGGTCGTCTGCGACCTGATCCGCCCGGAAATGCTGATCGAGATCGAAGTCACCGCCCTTCGCGGCTGAGACCTTCTCGCACCACCTCTCGTCAAAACGATTCCGATTTCGGCCAAGATGCGGTAGTCCATGGACTTCGCTTGCCAGACCTACGCTGAATCGGAAGACGCAAAATGCAATTCGAGGGCACCGCCGACTATATCGCCGACAAGGACCTGATGATCGCGGTCAACGCCGCGATCCGGCTGGAGCGGCCGCTGCTGGTCAAGGGCGAGCCCGGCACCGGCAAGACCGAGCTTGCTCGCCAGATTGCTGCGGCCCTTGATCTCGAGCTTATAGAATGGAGCGTCAAGTCGACGACCAAGGCGCAGCAGGGCCTCTACGAGTATGACGCCGTATCGCGCCTGCGCGACAGCCAACTCGGCGACGAGCGCGTCAATGAGGTCCGCAACTACATCCGCAAGGGCAAGCTCTGGCAGGCCTTCGAGGCCGAGCGGCGCGTGGTGCTCCTGATCGACGAGATCGACAAGGCCGACATCGAGTTTCCGAACGACCTGTTGCAGGAGCTCGACCGCATGGAATTCCATGTCTACGAGACCGGCGAGATGATCGGCGCCCGCCACCGGCCGATCGTCATCATCACCTCCAACAACGAGAAGGAACTGCCGGACGCGTTCCTGCGCCGCTGCTTCTTCCACTATATCCGCTTCCCCGACGCAGACACGCTCGCCCGCATCGTCGAGGTGCATTATCCCGGCATCCGCAAGACGCTGCTTTCGGCAGCCCTTGCGGCCTTCTACGACATCCGCCAGGTGCCAGGCCTGAAGAAGAAGCCATCGACCTCCGAAGCACTCGACTGGATCCGCCTGCTGGTCGCCGACGAGGTCGATCCGGCGGATCTTCGGGCCGACCCCAAGTCCATGCTACCGAAGCTGCATGGCGCACTGCTGAAGAACGAGCAGGACGTGCATCTCTTTGAACGCCTGGCCTTCATGGCGCGCCGCGACGGATGACGCCCGACGCCCACAAGGTCCTGATCTACGCCACCTGGCGAGATCAGCTGCTGGTCTTCGACGAGCCGGATTTCCCCGAGATCAAGCTGCAGGTGCCCGGTGGCACGATGGCACCGGGCGAGAGCCCGGAAGCTGCGGCGACGCGCGAGTTCGTCGAGGAGACCGGGCTGACGCCGTTGGAGCCGTTCACGCACCTCGTGATGCAGGACTATTCGTACCGGAAAGACGACAGGACCGTCTGCCATCGGCGGCACTATTTTCACGTTGCGCTTGCCGGAGAGCAGAAGGAAAGCTGGGTGCATCATGAAATGACACCCTTTGGCGGTGGTGGGCCGATCCGGTTTCGCTTCTTCTGGCTTGAGATCGAGGAGGCCAGCCACAGGCTCGGCTATGGGATGCAGGACGCTCTGCATCTGCTGCGGACTTGCCCCTCTCCTCGGATTTAACCCGAGGACTACCCCTCTCCCCGCAGGCCGGGAGAGGGGACGCGAACCACCCTTGGTCGCTACGAGACGATACCATCCGGCATCGCACCTGGCGCCGCGAGTGAGGACACCAATTGGGTGACGAGCAAGCGCCACGGATCCCCTTCTCTCCGCCCGCGGGAGAAGGTGCCGGCAGGCGGATGAGGGGCCGCTACCACCGCCCGAATCGTTTTTCTTGACCCTCACGCTCCTGTCGCGCTATCAAATTCCTCGTGGTGATTTGGCCGGCCGGCTTGCAGCCACGTTAAACAAGTCGCTAAAGGGCCGAGGAAAGTTGGATTTCCGAGGACCGGTCGCGATCAATCGCCGCCGGTTTTTTTGTATTGATCGAGTGAAGCCCATGCCCATCAAGATTCCCGATACGCTGCCCGCCTTCGAAACCCTCGTGCATGAGGGCGTGCGGGTGATGACCGAGACCGTGGCGATCCGTCAGGATATCCGCCCGCTCCAGATCGGGCTCCTGAACCTCATGCCGAACAAGATCAAGACTGAGATCCAGATGGCGCGCCTGATCGGCGCCTCGCCGCTGCAGGTGGAGCTGTCGCTGGTGCGCATCGGCGCCCACCGGGCCAAGAACACATCCGAAGACCACCTGCTTTCCTTCTACGAGACCTGGGAAGAGGTACAGGGCCGCAAGTTCGACGGCTTCATCATAACAGGTGCACCGGTCGAGACGCTCGAATACGAGGACGTCACCTATTGGGAGGAGCTGAAGCGCATCCTCGACTGGACCGAGACCAACGTGCATTCGACGCTCAACGTCTGCTGGGGCGCGATGGCGGCGATCTACCATTTCCATGACGTGCCGAAATATCCGCTGAAGGAAAAAGCCTTCGGCGTCTATCGCCACCAGAACCTCAATCGCTCGTCTGTCTATCTCAACGGCTTTTCCGACGATTTCGCCGTTCCGGTCTCGCGCTGGACCGAGGTTAGGCGCGCTGATATCGACAAGGTGCCGGGCCTCGAAATCCTGATGGAATCGAAGGAAATGGGCGTCTGCCTCGTGCATGAGAAGAAGGGCAACCGCCTCTACATGTTCAACCACGTGGAGTATGATTCGACCTCGCTGTCGGACGAATATTTCCGGGACGTGGATGCGGGCGTTCCGATCAAGATGCCGCACGACTATTTCCCGCACAATGATTCGACCCTGCCGCCGCAGAACCGCTGGCGTAGCCATGCGCATCTGTTCTTCGGCAACTGGATCAACGAGATGTACCAGACCACGCCCTATGATCTCGCCGAGATCGGTACAGGAAAGCGCTGACTGACCGATGTTCATCCCCTTCTTCCTCGAACTCAAGGCAGCGAAAGTCCCGGTCACGCTCCGGGAATTCCTCTCCCTGATCGAGGGGATGGAGGCGGGCATCGCCACATTCGACATCGAAGCCTTCTACTACCTGGCGCGCACGGCGCTGGTGAAGGACGAGCGCCATATCGACCGCTTCGACCGGGTGTTCCAGCACTGCTTCTCCGGTCTTGAGGCGGTCAACCCCATGGAAGCGGGCGAAGAGGCTGTCATCCCCGAGGACTGGCTGCGCAAGCTCGCAGAAAAACACCTGACCGAGGAAGAAAAGCGGATGATCGAGGCTCTCGGCGGCTTCGACAAGCTGATGGAAACCTTGCGCCAGCGGCTGCAGGAACAAAAGGGCCGGCATCAGGGTGGGTCGAAATGGATCGGCACCGCCGGCACCTCGCCCTTCGGCGCCTATGGCTACAATCCTGAGGGTGTCCGGATCGGCCAGGACCAGTCGCGCCATCGCCGCGCCGTGAAGGTCTGGGACCGGCGCGAATTCAAAGACTATGACGATACCGTCGAGCTCGGCACCCGCAACATCAAGGTAGCACTGAAGCGGCTCCGGCGCTGGGTGCGCCAGGGGGCTGCCGACGAACTCGACCTCTCGGGCACGATCCGCGCCACCGCCGAGCACGGCTATCTCGACGTGGTGACGCGCCCCGAGCGGCGCAATGCGGTGAAGCTCCTGATGTTCTTCGACGTCGGCGGCTCGATGGACGACCATATCCGCATCGTCGAGGAACTGTTTTCCGCGGCCCGTGGCGAGTTCCGCCACATGGAGCATTTCTACTTCCACAATTGCGTCTACGAGGGCCTGTGGAAGGATAATCGCCGCCGCCGCGCCGATATCACCCGCACGACGGAAGTGCTGCGCACCTATGGCGGCGACTATCGTGCCATCTTCGTCGGCGACGCCTCGATGAGCCCCTATGAGATCAGCCATCCCGGCGGCTCGGTGGAACACTGGAACGACGAGGCAGGGGGCCTCTGGCTTTCGCGTATGACGGCGCATTTTCCACGCTCGATCTGGATCAATCCCGTGCCCGAACAGCACTGGGCCTACACCCAGTCGATCGGCATGGTGAGAAAGCTCTTCGAAGGGCGGATGTTCCCTTTGACGCTTGCCGGTCTGCAGGATGCCACCAAACAACTATCGCGCTGAAATCACCCCGAAAATCTCGCAGCGCCGTGCATCTCCTCAGGTCGCCGTGGCGCTTTGGCTGGCGGCAGATTTTCGTCCTTGAATCGACGTCGATATAACGAGCGACATAGTAAGATTTTTGGTTGCCGCGCTTTCGGAAATGACGCAGGTTGCTGCCATCGCACCGCTGCATGTTTCCTTGGATCCTAACCGAACCAAGGGCAAAATGTGCAGCAATTCTAAAGCGTACAGCGACCTTTGCGCGTCTCGGGAGACGCGCGGCGCTGTAGAGGGGAGCAAGCGGTGAGCATGCATCAGAGCACGGAAATCTTCGGCCACCTGCCATCCGGCGAGCCGGTCCATCGTGTGGTGCTCACCGGCGGGGGGCTCACCGCCCATGTGCTCACCTGGGGCTCTGTCATCCAAGACCTGCGGCTCGAGGGCCATGAGCCGCCACTGGTGCTTGGCTTCACCGATCTTGAAAGCTACCTCGCCCATTCGCCCTATCTTGGCGCCACGCCGGGGCGCTGCGCCAATCGCATCGGCAATGGACGCTTTACACTCGATGGCAAGGCATACCAGCTCGAACTGAACGAGAAGGGCGTGACCCATCTGCACGGCGGCAGCGACAATATCGGTAAGCGCAACTGGACGATCACAAGCCAGACGCCGGACAGCGTGACGCTCACGATCACCGATCCGGATGGACGCGCCGGCTATCCCGGCAATTGTTCCGTTACCTGCACCTACACCCTGAAGCCTGGCGGCGTCTTGAGTGTCGTCTACGAGAGCACGACCGACCAGCCGACGCTCGCCAATGTCTGCCAGCACAGCTACTTCAATCTCGACGGCAGCGCCGACGCGCTTGGCCACGACATCATGATCGCCGCCGACCACTACCTGCCGACGAGCGACCTGCAGGTTCCGACGGGCGAAATCCTTGCCGTCGACGGCACCGTCTTCGATCTCAGGGAAATGACGCCGCTTCGCCGCCAGACCGAAGGCGAGCGCATCACTTACGACCACAACTTCTGTCTTTCGGACGAGCGCATGGCGAAGCACTCGGTGGCGTTTGCCCGCAGCATCAATTCCGGCGTCACGCTGGAAGTGCTGACGACCGAACCCGGCGTGCAGCTCTATACCGGTGCGAAGCTGAATACCCCCGTCCCCGGCCTCGGGGGCCGCCGCTACGGCCCCTTTGCCGGCTTCTGCCTGGAAACCCAGGTCTGGCCGGATGCGGCCAACCATGCCGGCTTCCCGAACGCAGTGCTTCGCCCCGGCGAAACACGCCGGCAGGAAACCGATTATGTCTTCATGAAGAGCTGAATGGGCGCGCGCGAGCGCGTTCGCATAGGCGGCCGGCAGCAAAAGAATGCAATCTCGGAAGGGGGCCTGACGGAGGTCAACGGAGAGATTTACCCCCGCATAACTCGACCGCGATGCGCGCTGCGCCCGACAACAAGCCATGAGAAATGCCTTGGCGGCAAACGCCGTTTCATTTCAAAAGGACTGCGAAATGAAGTGGTTGGGAGAAATTGGAGCGGGTGAGGCGATTCGAACGCCCGACCCCAACCTTGGCAAGGTTGTGCTCTACCCCTGAGCTACACCCGCTCATTAACCTCGGCCCGGGGGTAGTCGGTGGACCGTGGCGTCGGCGCTGTCTTGCGGCGACGGGCGGTATATGGCCTAAGCGATTTTGGAATGCAACAGGGAAATGACGAGAAATCGAATATTTTTTTTGGAGACCCCGCGCAAAGCCCGGAAATGCCGCGTTTTTGGCGAGCATCGCCGCCTGTGAGATTGCGCGCCGACGCGCTTCTCCCCTAAAGCAGGATCGAAAACGAACGCCCAAGGGATGAGAATCATGAGTGAATCACAGCCGAAGTCCGCCGACGACCTCTTCCGTTTTCTCGACAATCTCGGCATCGAGCACAAAACCAAGAACCACGAGCCGGTCTTCACGGTTGCCGAATCGGTGGCGCTGCGCGACGAGATGCCCGGCGGCCATACGAAAAACCTCTTCGTGAAGGACAAGAAGGACAACTACTTCCTTTTGACCGTCGAGGAGCACGCGACGGTGGATCTCAAGACCGTTCACCAGGTGATCGGTGCGGCAAGCAAGGTGTCCTTCGGCAAGCCGGAGAAGCTGATGGAGTATCTGGGCGTCATTCCAGGTGCAGTGACCGCTTTCGGCGCGATCAACGACACCCAAGGCAACGTCAAGATGATCCTCGACGAGGAGCTGATGAAGTTCGACATCGTCAACTGCCATCCGCTCTCGAACGACGCGACCACCTCGATTGCATCGAAGGATCTGTTGCGCTTCATGGAAGCGACCGGACACGAACCGCTTGTCTTGAAAGTCACGGCCTGACATACGATCTTTGGCGCGAATGCAGTAAGCTGGACGACGAGCCGGCGAGGAGAGAAGAATGACGGGCAGCGACAATCCCTATGCAGGGTCCTTCGGCACTCAGATGACGGCCTCGGCCTCCTTCGGCCAGCCGGCGCCGGCGGCAGCACCAAGTGGTGACCTGATCAAGGAAACAACCACCGCCAACTTCGCCAAGGACGTGCTCGACGCGTCCCGCCAGCAGCCGGTTCTCGTCGATTTCTGGGCCCCCTGGTGCGGTCCCTGCAAGCAGTTGACCCCGGTCATCGAAAAGGTGGTCACGGAAGCCGCAGGCCGGGTCAAGCTCGTCAAGATGAACATCGACGATCACCCCTCGATCGCCGGCCAGCTCGGCATCCAGTCGATCCCGGCCGTCATCGCCTTCGTCGGCGGACGTCCGGTGGATGGCTTCATGGGCGCAGTTCCCGAAAGCCAGATCAAGCAGTTCATCGAAAAGATCGCCGGCCCCGCCGTCGATGACAGCAAGGCCGAGATCGAAGCGGTTCTCGCCGACGCCAAGGCGCTCATCGATGCCGGTGACGCCCAGAATGCTGCCGGCCTCTATGGCGCCGTGCTTCAAGCCGATCCCGAAAACGTCGTGGCGATTGCCGGTATGGTCGATTGCATGATTGCGCTCGGCCAGCTCGCAGAAGCCCGTGAAGCGCTTTCCAGCCTGCCGGAAGACCTCGCCAAGGATGCCAGCATTGCCGCGATCGCCAAGAAGCTCGACCAGATCGAGGAGGCCCGCAAGCTCGGCGATCCCAACGAATTCGAGCGGCGCCTTGCTGCAAACGCCGATGATCATGAGGCGCGCATGCTGCTCGCCAAGATCCGCAATGTCGAAGGCGACCGGACGGCTGCCGCCGACCATCTGTTGGCGATCATGAAGCGCGACCGGGCTTTCGACGATGACGGCGCGCGTCGCGAGCTGCTCTCCTTTTTCGAAGTCTGGGGCCCGAAGGACCCGGCAACGATCGCTGCCCGGCGCAAGCTGTCTTCGATCCTGTTTTCGTAAGGTCCGGCCGGCGACGTTTGCCGCGCGTCGCCACCGCTGCCGTACCCATGGGAACGATCCCGACGATACTCGCGCGATCTGTGCCTGAAACCGTCGTGATCGCAGCCGATGCGCCAAGATCGGTGCTCCCTTCCCTTGAGATTTTCGAGGGGCGCACCATTTGTTGATCTGGTTGACCGCGCTTGCCTGGTGAGGTGAGGCCCGGATATCTGCAAGGTCTATCGGAATGCACGTCGGAAATGCACGTTATCTCGGTCCGAAGGACTTGCCGGAGATCATTCCGGTGTTTCCGCTGACCGGCGCCCTGCTGCTTCCAGGTGCCCAATTGCCGCTCAACATCTTCGAGCCGCGCTACCTCGCCATGCTCGATGATGCACTGTCCGGCAACCGCCTGATCGGCATCGTACAACCATCCTTCTGCGAGGGCCGCAATGAAATCGCTGCCGGCCCGATGCAGGCACTCTGCGAGGTCGGCTGCATCGGCCGCATCACCTCCTTCGCCGAGACCGGCGACGGGCGCTACATCACGTCGCTGACCGGTGTCTGCCGCTACCGGCTGTTTTCCGAAGTCGCCGGCACGCGCGGCTACCGCCGTTTCCGCATCGGCCCCTTCGCCGCCGATCTCGAAAACCGCGACGACGAGACCCTCGTCGACCGCGCAGCGCTGCTTGCTGCCTTCAAGGCCTATCTCGAAGCCAACAAGCTGAAAGCCGACTGGGAAAGCGTCGAACGGGCGAGCAACCGTACGCTCGTCAATTCCATGGCGATGATGTCGCCCTATGGACCGGCGGAGAAGCAGGCGTTGCTCGAAGCGCCTGACCTCAAGACCCGGGCGGAAACCCTGATCGCCATCACCGAGATCGTGCTTGCGCGCGACTTCGGCGATATGGACAGCATCTTGCAGTGAGCGCCGTAAGATGGATGTGAACGCCAGCAAGGTCGACCCGAAACTGCTCGAACTGCTCGTCTGCCCGCTGACCAAGGGCAGGCTCAGCTATCACGCCGAAGCCGGCGAACTCATTTCGGAAAAGGCTCGCCTTGCCTATCCGATCCGCGACGGCGTGCCGATCATGCTGATCTCCGAGGCGCGCAAGATCGAAGATTGAGCTCTTCCTCGGCGGCGATTTCGATCCACCCCTGCCCCAATCCGGCCTGCCGGCCACCTTCTCCCCGCAAGCGGGGAGAAGGACACGCGCTGCGCAAAACCTCTTCTCTCAAATGGCGACATCGCCGCGCACGCGACCTGATCCCCTCGCCCCGCCTGCGGGGAGAGGGTTAGGGTGAGGGGCGAACTTAATTGCGGGTTTGGTCTTAGATCGGCTGGCCCGACAACAATCGTGGATCCGCGTCGCCGGCAATGCCGGCCGCCTGGCGAATGAAGAAGTTCTTCAGCGACGGCAACCGGTCGACGAGGCCGAGGCCGAAGTCGCGGGCGATCCGGACCGGGGTGATGTCGTTGGAAAACAGCCGGTTGAGCACGTCTGTCGTCACCCCCATGCGGAAGGTGTCGAACCGCCGCCAGCTCTGGTAGCGCTCAAGAACCGCCAGCGAACCGATATCGAGCCCGAGGCGATCCGCCTCGACGATCGTCTCGGCGAGCGCTGCGACATCCTTGAAGCCGAGATTGAGCCCCTGCCCCGAGATCGGGTGGATGCCGTGAGCCGCGTCGCCCGCAAGCGCGAAACGCGGCTTGACGAAATCGCGCGCGAGCGTCAGGCCGAGCGGGAAGGCGCGCCTGCCGCCGACCACCTTGAGATGCCCGAGCTTGTGGCCAAAGCGCCGCTCCAGCTCTTCCTCGAACAGGAAATCGTCGCCCTTGACCAGTCGCTCGGCATCTTCGGTCCGTTCGGTCCAGACCAGCGACGAGCGGTTGTTCTTGAGCGGCAAGGTGGCAAACGGACCGGCCGGCAGGAAATGCTCCTCCGCCGTGCCTTCGTGTGGCCGTTCATGCTCCACCGTCGTGACGATGCCGGACTGGCCGTAGTCGAATTCGACCGTCTTGATGCCGGCGGCATCGCGCAGCTTCGAGCGGACGCCGTCGCAGGCGACCAGCAGCCGGGCCTGCAGTTCCTCGCCGCCGGCCAGCTTCACCGCGACCGCATGGTCGCCGCTATCGAAGGTTTCGACCATCGTCGATTGGCGCGTGACGACACCGAGTTCATCACCGGCAGCGCGCAGGGCGCCGACCATCGCCGTGTTCGGCACCATATGGGCAAACGGCCGGCCATCGCCACCATCGCCATCGAAGGTCAGGAACACCGGGCGCACCGGATCGGCCGCCTTCGAATCGGTGATCACCATGCGGCGGATTGGCTCGGCCTCAGGCGCAATCTGGTCCCAGACGCCGAGAACGTCGAGCATGCGCTCGGCCGCGGACGCCACGGCCGAGGCGCGTTCATCCTTCTTCCACGCGCCTTCCGGAGCGCCATCGATCACCATGACGCTTAAATGCGGCGCCGCCTTCTTCAAGGACACGGCAAGCGAAAGGCCGACATAGCCGCCACCGGCAATCAAGACATCGAGCATCGGCTTTCTCCGTCGCACTTGAGCATCGTTTTATGTCTATATAGATCAATGCCATCGACGTTCCTACCATCGGAGACTGCCGAAATGTCGCGCCCCACCGAGACCACAACGCCCATGGATGCGCTGCTGGCCATTCTCGATCTCGAGAAGCTTGAGGAGAACCTGTTTCGTGGTCGAAGCCCCCAGGTCGGCTGGCAACGGGTCTTCGGCGGCCAGGTGATCGGCCAGGCGTTGGTGGCCGCCCAGCGCACCGTCGACGACGGACGCTACGTGCACTCGCTGCACGCCTATTTCATGCGACCCGGAGACCCGTCGGTGCCGATCATCTACGAAGTTGATCGGATTCGCGACGGCGCGAGCTTCGCGACGCGGCGGGTGGTCGCCATCCAGCACGGCAAGGCGATCTTCTCGATGTCCGCCTCTTTCCAGTACGACGAGGACGGCTTCGACCACCAGATCGAGATGCCGAAACTGGCCATGCCGGAGACGTTGCCGGGCGAACAGGAACTGAAAGAGAAATTCCTTGTCCATGCGCCGGAAGCAATCCGCCGCTACTGGGAACGGCCGCGGCCGATCGAGATCCGGCCCGCCTCGTTCGAACATTACTTCACCCGCAACGACGGTAAGCCGATCCAGGACGTCTGGGTCAAGGCGGTCGGCAACGTTCCGGACGAACGCCATATCCAGGCGGCGATCCTCGCCTATCTCTCCGACATGACCCTGCTCGACACCTCGCTTTATGCGCACGGCACCTCGGTCTTTGACCGGAACCTGCAGGTGGCAAGCCTCGATCACGCCATGTGGTTCCACCGCCCCTGCAAGATGGACGACTGGCTGCTCTATACCCAGGACAGCCCGAGTGCACATGGTGCCCGCGGGATGACCAGAGGCAGCCTTTTTACGCGTTCCGGTGTTCTGATTGCGTCCGTTGCCCAGGAGGGGCTGATCCGGAAAAAGGCATCTGAATAGAAAAAGGGCACTTTTTTCAATCTGCCTATTTTTTAATCTTCTAAATTGACGATTTTTTGATGCGCCGCAGCATTGTCGCTGCGACGTATGCTTTTATTATTGTTTTTCATATACTTAGATCAGGCATCTGAATCTGGCACGCCCCTTGAATGTCATTGTCCGGTTGCACGGCGCCCGGGGCGCTCCGCAGCAAGGAGAGACGGCCTCCGGCCGGAGGCGAACAAGGATGGAAACCAGATGAAAATTGTGATGGCCATTATCAAGCCGTTCAAGCTCGATGAGGTTCGCGAAGCCCTCACTGCTGTCGGCATCCAGGGCCTGACCGTGACCGAAGTCAAAGGCTACGGCCGCCAGAAGGGGCATACCGAAATCTATCGCGGCACCGAGTACGCCGTGAGCTTCCTGCCGAAACTGAAGGTCGAGATCGCCGTCCCTTCGGAACTGGTCGACGTGGCGGTGGAAGCGATCGCTTCGTCCGCCAAGACCGGCCAGATCGGCGACGGAAAGATCTTCGTTTACGCCATTGACCATGCCGTGCGCATCCGCACCGGCGAAACCGATTCAGAAGCGTTGTAAACCACGCCGTTCAGGGAGCACTCCTCGATGTCATCAATCAAACTTTCCACCTCTCTTGGACGCCTGGGCGCGCTGACTGCCGCCTTGCTTGCGCCGGCCGTTGCCTTTGCGCAGGAAGCAGCCCCCGCTGCAGCCGAAGCCGTTGCCGCCGTACCGGTCCCGGACAAGGGCGACACCACCTGGATGCTCTTGTCGACCATCCTCGTCCTCCTCATGACGGTTCCGGGTCTTGCGCTTTTCTACGGCGGTCTGGTGCGCGCCAAGAACATGCTCTCCGTGCTGATGCAGGTTATGATGATCACCGCGATCGTCATGATCATCTGGGTCACCTACGGCTATTCGCTGGCCTTCACGGACGGCGGCTCGCTCAACCTGTTCGTCGGCGGCTTCTCGAAGATGTTCCTCGCCGGCGTCGACACGACGACGCTCGCTGAGAGCTTCTCCAAGGGCGTGTTCATCCCGGAATATGTCTTCGTCGTGTTCCAGATGACCTTCGCCTGCATCACGCCGGCGCTGATCGTCGGCGCCTTTGCCGAGCGCATCCGCTTTTCGGCCGTCGTTCTCTTCGTCATCCTGTGGGTCACGTTCGTCTATTTCCCGATCGCCCACATGGTCTGGTTCTGGGGCGGCCCGAGCGCCTACACGGCTCCGACCGGCCTGATCTTCTCCTTCGGCGCCATCGACTTCGCCGGCGGCACGGTCGTCCACATCAATGCTGGTATTGCCGGCCTCGTCGGCGCCATCATGCTCGGCAAGCGTACGGGCTATAAGAAGGAGATCATGGCACCGCACTCGATGACGCTCACCATGGTCGGTGCGTCGCTGCTCTGGGTCGGCTGGTTCGGCTTCAATGCCGGGTCCAACCTCGAAGCCAACGCCTATGCCGGCCTCGCGATGATCAACACCTTCCTCGCAACCGCCGCCGCCATCATCTCCTGGGCCGCCGTCGAAACGCTCGTCCGCGGCAAGGCATCGATGCTCGGCGCTGCTTCGGGTGCCGTTGCCGGCCTCGTTGCCGTCACGCCTGCCGCCGGCTTTGCCGGACCGATGGGCGCAATCGTGCTCGGCTTCATCGTCTCGCCGGTTTGCTACTTCTTCGTCGACGTGGTGAAGAACAAGTTCAACTACGATGACAGCCTCGATGTCTTTGGCGTGCACGGCGTCGGCGGCATCCTCGGCGCCATCGCCACCGGCATCCTCGTCAACCCGGCGCTCGGCGGCGCAGGCATCGTCGACTACTCGACGGCTGACTTCGCAGCTGGTTACGCCGGCACTGCGACCCAGGTGCTCGCACAGCTCAAGGGTGTCCTCGTTACCGTCGTCTGGTCCGGCATCGGCTCGTTCATCATCTTCAAGATCGTCGATTCGATCGTTGGCCTGCGCGTCTCCGTCGAAGCCGAACGCGAAGGGCTCGACCTCTCGTCCCACGGCGAAGCCGCCTACCACAGCTAAGCCAATTGCAGCGCCGGCAGCCGGCGCCGCTCATCGTCCCGTCGCGGTCCGTCTGATGCGGATCGCCCTTGGCCCGGATCGAAAGATCCGGGCCTTTTTCTTTTCCACCGGCCTTTTCCAGCACCTGCCCACCGCTATTTTAGCGGCAACTACGCATGGTTAATGTCGCATTAACCGTACTCCGCTTAGGTTGATTCCATGGCGCGCAATGCGCCGTTGAGATCGAGACGGGCAGCAGGCAACATGAGCAGAAGCAATCCGGCAACGCTTGACAGCCGTTCCAACCGGTTCGTGCTAACCACCTTCGTTTGGCGACAGATCGCGTCGCTGGCGGGCTTTGCGCTGTTCGGCGCATTGGCGCTGGCGATCGCTGCACTGTCGACATGGAACGTGTCCGACCCGAGCTTCTCCTACGCCACTTCGGAACCGCCGACCAACGTACTCGGCTACACGGGAGCTGCCTTCGCCGACGTTTTCATGCAGTTCTTCGGCCTTGCCAGCGTCGTCGCGCTGCTGCCGGCGGTTGCCTGGGCGCTGGTGCTGATTGGCGGCAAGCGCTTCGACAAGATCTTCAAGCGCCTCGCCCTCTGGTTCATCGGTTCCGTGCTTGCCGGCGCGGCCTTGAGCTGCGTTCCCGCGCCGATCACATGGCCCCTGCCGAACGGCCTTGGCGGCGTCTTCGGCGACATGATCCTGCGCTTTCCCGCACTTTTTACCGGCGCCTTCCCGACCGGTACGCTCGCCACGGTGCTTGCCTGCATTTTTGCAGCACCGGCCGCCTGGTGCCTGGTCTATAGCGCCGGGCTGATCGGCGTCAGCGACGAGGAGGAAGAGGAAGAGGTTGTCGAGCCGACACCCAGCAAGGCACGTACCGTGCGCGACGAGTTGGACGAAGACGACAGCGAAGGCCCCTTCACCCTTCTGATGGGGTCGTTTGCCCATATGCGCTACACCATGCACGCGCGGGTCCGGCGCATTTTCGGCATGAGCGGCACCCGCAGCGCGCCCAAGCGCCAGTACGACGAACCCTATGATTTCAACAATGACGAGTTCGGCACGCTGAACGAGCCGGTGCGTCCGAAGCCGATGGCTGCGGGCGACCGCATCGAACCGTCGCTCGACCGCGGCGAGCGCCGTGTCGTCACCCCGCCGCCGATCATGGCCGATGACGAGGACGACGACCTGCCCTTCGACATCGACGAGCGCCGTCCTGCCGGCATCCTGCCCGAAGACGATTACGACCCGGCGGCCGATTGGGCGCCGAAGGCTGCGCCGCCAAAGCAGGGCCTGCCGAAGGCCGGTTCACGCGTCGCCACGCCGGCTCCGCGCCCGAAATCCGGCCAGCGGCTCGAGCGCGAAGCGCAGCGTTCCTTTGTCGAAGACAGCGACGGCGACTTCACATTGCCGCCGATGCATTTTCTTGCCGAACCGAAGAACGTCAGCCGCGACGCTTCGCTGTCGCCTGACGCGCTCGAGCAGAACGCGCGCATGCTCGAAGGCGTGCTCGAGGACTTCGGCGTCAAGGGCGAGATCATCCATGTGCGCCCCGGCCCGGTCGTCACCCTCTACGAACTTGAGCCCGCCCCCGGCATCAAGTCTTCCCGCGTCATCGGCCTTGCCGACGATATCGCCCGCTCGATGAGCGCGATCGCCGCCCGCGTCGCCGTCGTTCCGGGTCGCAATGCCATCGGCATCGAGCTGCCGAACCAGCGGCGCGAAACCGTCTACCTGCGCGAACTCGTCGGCTCGCGCGACTTCGAGACCTCCAAGGCGCGCCTCGCCATGGCGCTTGGCAAGACGATCGGCGGCGAGCCCGTCGTTGCCGACCTCGCCAAGATGCCGCATCTGCTCGTCGCCGGTACCACCGGCTCGGGCAAGTCGGTCGCGATCAACACCATGATCCTGTCGCTGCTCTATCGCCTGCGCCCGGATCAGTGCCGCCTGATCATGATCGACCCGAAGATGCTCGAACTCTCCGTCTATGACGGCATTCCGCACCTGCTTTCACCCGTCGTCACCGACCCGAAAAAGGCGGTGGTTGCGCTGAAGTGGACCGTGCGCGAGATGGAAGAGCGCTACAAGAAGATGTCGAAGATCGGCGTGCGCAACATCGACGGCTTCAACAGCCGCGTCGAGCAGGCGCTTGCCAAGGGTGAGCAGATCACACGTACGGTCCAGACCGGCTTCGACCGCCAGACCGGCGAAGCGATGTACGAGACGGAAGAATTCGATCTGGCGCCGATGCCCTATATCGTCGTCATCATCGACGAAATGGCCGACCTGATGATGGTCGCCGGCAAGGACATCGAAGGCGCTGTCCAGCGCCTCGCCCAGATGGCACGCGCCGCCGGCATCCACGTCATCATGGCGACCCAGCGCCCGTCGGTCGACGTCATCACCGGCACGATCAAGGCCAACTTCCCGACCCGCATCTCGTTCCAGGTGACGTCCAAGATCGACAGCCGCACGATCCTTGGCGAACAGGGCGCCGAGCAGCTGCTCGGCATGGGCGACATGCTCTACATGGCCGGTGGCGGCCGCATCCAGCGCGTCCACGGCCCCTTCGTCTCCGATACCGAGGTGGAGGAAGTCGTCGCTTACCTCAAGACCCAGGGCGTGCCGCAGTATCTCGACGCCATTACCGAGGACGACGACGAGGATGGCGAGGGCGGTGGCCCGGCCGGCACCTCGAACCTTGCCGATTCGGACGACCCTTACGACCAGGCGGTCGCGGTCGTCCTGCGTGACGGCAAGGCTTCTACTTCCTACGTTCAACGTCGCCTCGGGATCGGTTACAATCGAGCCGCATCGCTGATCGAGCGCATGGAACAGGAAGGCATCATCGGCCCGGCAAACCACGCTGGAAAGCGCGAAATCCTGGTTCCGACCGAGGAATGAGGCGATTTCGGCGCATGCAATCTGCATCGCGTTTGCGCCGAGAGACAATCAGTGCCTAGCCGCAGCGGACGGCCAGGCCAAACCGGTAACGGTCATGTGAGAGCGCGAGCGGCCAAGCTCGAAAATTGCGCCTTGAAGGCGCCGCACTTGCGCTCCAGATGATCCGTAAATGAAGGAGACTGAGATGACAGAGACCAAGAACGGCGAGCGCAACCATCCGGTGATGTCGCGCCGCCTTTTCGTGTGCGGACTTGCGGCGTTTGCCGGCATCGGCGGCACCGGTCTCGACCTCACGCAGGCCTTCGCGCAGGCGCCGAGTGCTGCCCAGAAGATCGCCGATCACTTCTCTTCGGTGAAGACGATGTCCGGCGAATTCGTGCAGTTCGGCCCGCGCGGCGAACAGACCGGCGGCAAGTTCTATATCCGCCGCCCCGGCCGCATCCGCTTCAACTATGAGGCTCCGTCGCCGATGCGCGTGATTGCCGACGGCAAGTCGGTGGTCATCGGCAACATGAAGCTGAAGACCTGGGACATCTATCCGCTGTCGAAGACACCGCTGAACCTCTTGCTGAGCGAGAGAATCGACCTTACCGGCAAGATGGTGCGCGGCGTCAAGGAAGAGTCCGACCTGATCACCATCGTGCTTGGCGACCGCTCGATCTTCGGCGATTCGACCATCACCATGATGTTCGACCCGAAGACCTACAACCTGCGCCAGTGGACGATTACCGACGCGCAGAAGAAGGACACATCGGTGATGATCTTCAACGTCCGCACCGGCATGGCGCTGGACGACAAGGTGTTCCAGATCCCCTACGATGAGGTCCGCAACAAGAGGGGCGGCTGAAGCGATCGCAATCGCCGACATCTCGAGCGCTGCACGATGAACATGAGGCCGCCGGATGGTGGCCTTTTTTTCATGCGCATCCGCCCCCGCATTCCTTGTCTAGGTGCGCCGGACCTGCTTAAAGCTCGGATCGAATATCCGTCCCAAGCCGACCTTCCCTTCGTGAACGTTCGGCCCATCCGATCAAGGGAAATGCTTGAATGGCCCTTTCCGTCGCCACGTGGAACATCAATTCCGTTCGCCTGCGCATGCCGCTCGTCGAGCATTTCCTGAAGACCTGGCAGCCGGACATCCTCTGCCTGCAGGAAACCAAGTGCCCGAATGACCAGTTTCCGTCCAAGCCGCTGAAGGCGCTCGGCTACAATCACATCGAGATGCACGGCCAGAAGGGCTATCATGGCGTTGCCACGATCTCGCGTCTGCCGCTCACGGAACTGACCGACCGCCGCGACTATTGCGGCGTCGGTGACGCCCGCCACCTCTCCGTCGTCTTTGCGGCTGGCGGCAAGAAGATCCGCTTGCACAATTTCTACGTTCCGGCCGGTGGTGATGAGCCGGATCGCACGATCAACCCGAAATTCGGCCACAAGCTCGATTTCGTTGACGAGATGAAGCTGCTGCACGCCGAGGCCGAGGCCGGCATTTCGTCGATCCTCGTCGGCGACCTCAACATCGCGCCGCTCGAAGACGACGTCTGGTCGCACAAGCAGCTCCTGAAAATCGTCAGCCACACGCCGATCGAAACCGAGGGCCTGACGACGGTCATGACCGGCGGCGGCTGGGTCGACCTCATGCGCCAGCACGCGCCTTCCCCGACCAAGCTCTATACCTGGTGGAGCTACCGGGCGAAGGACTGGGAGGCGGCCGACCGTGGCCGCCGCCTCGACCATATCTGGTCGTCGGCAGACCTCGCGCCCGCGCTGAAGCACGTCGACATCCTGCGTGAGGCCCGCGGCTGGGAGCGCCCCTCCGACCACGTTCCCGTCATCGCGCATTTCGATATCTGACAGCTTTCCTCTGAGGGGCGGCACGCGCCTTGAGCACTTGGCGCCTCATGAGATAAAACATGAGAAAAAGAATCATATTTTTCTTGATGCCTGAATCTAAACGGACTATCCCTCTTGGCGGGCGGCGGGGACACCGCCCCCGACGGCTGATCGGCCGTCGTTTCCACTGATTTTCGGGTGCTGTGCTCTGGCGTTCGCCGGAGGGTTTTCGTGCGCCCGCAAGAGGGCCAGACATGCACAAGACCTTGCCGATCCACTTCAAGCACGCGTCGCGCCGCGCGTTGTCCGCAACCACGATGCTGGCTGCAAGCGCTGCCACTTTGTTCCCTTTGGCAACCGCAGCTTATGCCCAGTCTGTAGAAAGCCAGAAGACGACACGGCTGGAGAAGATCGAGGTGACGGCTGGCAAGGCAGCCGCGACGATCGCTGAAGACAATGACACGATCGTGCCGACGCGCAACGTCTCGGCGCTGAAGACAGACACACCGCTCATCGAAACGCCGCGCTCGGTCTCGGTTGTCACCCGCAAGGAACTCGACGAGCGCGGCGTGCAGGACATGATCCAGGCGACACGCTACGCCGCCGGCGTCACCACCGGCGCCTTCGGTTTCGATCCGCGCTTCGACCAGATCTACATCCGCGGCTTCGAAACAACGACAACGGGCGACTTCCGCGATGGTCTGCGTCAGCCCTACATGAACTACGGCACCTTTCCGACCGAGGTCTACGGCCTCGAACGGATCGAGATCCTCAAGGGGCCGGTTTCGGTCATGTACGGCGCTGCCGGCGTCGGCGGCATCGTCAATCGCATCTCGAAGCTGCCGCAGGACGAGCAGCATCGCGAGATCGAACTGCAGTATGGCACGATCGGGCGTGCCCAGGCCGCCTTCGACTTTGGTGGGCCAGCGACGGCAGAGGGCGATTTCCTCTATCGTATCGTCGGCCTCCTCAGGAACGCCGAGACGAACTACGACGTTGCCGATGATCGCTACCTGCTGCAGCCGTCCTTTACCTGGAAGCCGGACGAGGGCACCTCACTGACCATCTATGGCCTCGGCCAGAAGGGCGAAAGTGACGCCAGCCCGCGTGTGCTGGAGCATGACGGCCGCCTGCTGCGCTACAGCGACCCGAACTACGATTACCAGAAGGTCACGCAACATCAGGCGGGCTACAGGTTCGAGCATGAATTCGACAATGGACTGACCTTCCGTCAGCACGGCCGCGTCAGTGATCTCGACCTGAAGGCCCGCTACGTGGACTTCAGCACCGAGATTGCGCCCGACGTCTTCGATCGTTACCCCGTCGCCATCAACGACGATCAGCGTGCCTACCAGATCGACAACCAGCTCGAGGCAGCCTTCGATACCGGTGCAGTCTCCCACACGCTTCTGGCCGGCCTCGACTACACCTGGATCACCTCCGATTTCGGCCTCGGCTTCGGAGCCGTCGATCCGGCCTACCGCTTGGACCTCAACAACCCGACCTTCGGTATCAGCGGCCCGACGCCTGCGCTCACCAGCTTCAGCGGACGCGATCTTCGCCAGACCGGCATCTACCTGCAGGACCAGGCCGAGTTTGGAAACTGGCGCGCCGTCGGTGGTCTCCGTTACGACTGGGTCGACCAGACAAGCACGAACAAGAACACCGGCGTTGTCGATCGCAAGGACGATGGCGAGCTCACTGGCCAGGCGGGCCTGCTCTACCTCTTCGACAACGGCATTGCGCCCTATGCGAGCTACAGCACGTCCTTCGTGCCGCGCACCGAGCTTTCGGTCGACGGCTCCGTACTCGATCCGACGACCGGCGAGCAGATCGAACTCGGAGTGAAGTACCAGCCGGAAGGCGAGGTCTATTCGCTGAGCGCCGCCTACTACCGGATCGTCGAGACCGGTGCGCCGCAATATGTGCCGGACAGCACACTTCCCGCCGGCTTCTACTACAAGTCCTCGGGCGAGGTGACGACCAATGGCTTCGAGCTGGAAGCGCGGCGCGAATTCGACAACGGCTTCAGCGTCATTGCCGCCTATAACTACAACGACGCTGAAATCACCGGCAACGTCGACCCTTCGTTGATCGGCAACACGCCCTCAACGAAGCCCCGCCACGTCGCATCGCTCTGGGCCAACTATCTTCTGCCCGATGACACGCAACTTGCCGGCTTGAGCCTTGGCGGCGGCATGCGTGTGACGTCGAACTCGTATACGTCCGACGCCAACACCGCCAGGAACAGCGGCGCCGTCTACTTCGATGCCTCGATCGCCTACGACTTCGGAGCGAAGAACCCTGAGCTCGACGGGCTGTCGCTTGCCGTCAGCGCTACCAATCTCGGCGATCGTCGCGAGGAGGTCTGCACCGATGGCTATTGCTATTTCGGCCAGGGCCGCACGGTGCTTGGTTCGCTGAAGTACCGTTGGTAAGGGACGACCCCGGGTGATCGAGGATCAGGCAAAGCGGCCGGCGAGCGCGCCGGCCCGGCGGATCATCGCCTGCAGGTTCTCCCGGATGCGCGCTTCCACCAGTTCCGCCACTTCCGGGTACTCTTCAAGCATGCGTCGAAACAGCGGCCGGTTTATTCGGATCACTTCGCTGTCTTCCTCGGCAGTTGCCGTGAACTTCCGTTCGACCATCGAGATCAGCGCCAGCTCCGACAGCAGTGCACCCCGTTCGACGGTCGAGACCGTTGCCGCGGAGCCATCGGTGCCGACCTTCGACAGCGACAGGCTGCCGCTCGCAATCGCGTAGGCACAATCGGCGGGCGCGCCTTCGCGAAACAGTTCCTGCCCTTTAAAGATGCGACGACGTTCCGCGCCGAAGGCGATCAGCCGCAGCTTGTCCTCGCTGATATCGGCAAACAGCGGCACATTGGACAGAAGCACGATGTCGTCGTTGAGCGCCAAGCGGCTAACCTCCCGCAATCGCGTCGGCTCCGGCCGCGATAGCCGGGATTACCGAGCGATCGTTCGAATGTCATGGAACGATCTTGTAGCCGCCGTTCTCTGTCACCAAAATCTCGGCATTGGAAGGGTCCCGCTCGATTTTCTGCCGGAGACGGTAGACATGGGTTTCGAGCGTGTGGGTGGTGACACCGGAGTTGTAGCCCCACACCTCTTCGAGCAGCACGTCGCGCGTCACCACCTTCTGGTCGGCGCGGTAGAGATAGCGGATGATCGCCGCTTCCTTCTCGGTCAGGCGGATCTTCTGGCCGTTTTCGAGCGTTAGCAGCTTCTGGCTGGGCTTGAACGTGTAGGGACCGACGCTGAAGGTCGCGTCCTCGCTCTGCTCGTGCTGGCGCAGTTGCGCGCGAATGCGGGCGAGCAGCACGGCGAAACGGAAAGGCTTCGTCACATAGTCGTTGGCGCCGGCCTCGAGACCGAGGATCGTATCGGAATCGGTATCATGGCCGGTCAACATGATGATCGGCGCCTTGAAACCACCCTTGCGCAGCAGCTTCACCGCCTCGCGGCCGTCCATGTCGGGCAGGCCCACATCCATGATCAGCAAGTCCACCTGCTGGGCACGCGCCGTCTGGATGCCCTTGCCGGCGGTCGCCTCCTGGATGAGGTCGAACTCCTCGTAGAGCGACAGTTGCTCGACCAAGGTCTCGCGCAGGTCATTGTCATCATCGACAAGAAGAATGGTACGGGTCGCCATGGGACAATTCCTGTTTGCTTCCGTTTTCAAACTAGCTCAAATGCCCGTGTTGGCAAGCGAACCAGCATTGCTACCTCGTTATATCCGCAACCGTGCTTATGGTGCCCCCCAAATCACGGGCAAAGCAAAAATCCGTGAGAATGATGCGCAAGAAAACGTCGGGAACAAGATCAACGAAGTCGATCATCACGGTCCGTGCCGCACCGCGCGATCGAAAGCGGGCTCTCGTTTGTTTCGATGGCCGCGTCGAGCAGGCGGCGATCGGACGGAGCGGCATCACCAGCCGGAAGCGCGAAGGCGATGGCGCTACGCCCCGCGCCGAGATGAAGCTGATCGGCGGTTATGTCAGGCGCGACCGGGTGTTCCTGCCGCCGACACCGCTGCCGACGCGCCCGACACGCAAGGCCATGCTGTGGTGCGACGCGCCGGGTCATGCTCTCTACAATCGCCCCGTGACCGCACCCTTCACCCAAAGCCATGAGGAGATGATGCGCGAGGACGGGCTCTACGACATCTGCCTCGTCATGGACTGGAACCTCATCGCCCGCCGCCGAAACGCCGGATCGGCGATTTTCTTCCACCTGATCCGGCCTGGCTACGAGCCGACGCAAGGCTGCGTCGCCGTCAGCCTGCCCGCCATGCGCCGGCTGATGCCGCACATGCGGCGTGGTACCGTCGTCAAGGTTGTCTGAGCTCGGCGCCCATGACGGGATGTCGTTCAAGCAAGCGAACGCGGCGTCACGAAATGCGCAAGCCTTGCGCCTCCCGCTGAAATCTCCCGCCAATTTGTGGCTTCGAATTCCAGAACAGCCAAGGCCGCTGTCGGAAACTTGTCCGCCAGGCGCAAACGCGTATTCGGATCACCGGAGCCAATCAGTTCAAGCGCCAGATCCTCCATGCCGGGATTGTGCCCGACGACGAGCAGAGTTCTGATTGAGGCATCGGCTGCACGGATGACGCTGAGGATCTGGTCAGAGCCGACCTCATAGATCGCCCGCGTGTTCTCGACCGCAATGCCCTTGGGCAAGGCCGCCGCCACCAATTGCCAGGTCTCCTGCGCACGCTTCGCCGTCGAGACGAGGGCGCGGTCTGGCACGAGCTTGTGTCGCGCCAGATACGTACCCATCACCGGTGCCGCCTTGCGGCCACGCTCGCCGAGCGGACGATCAATGTCGGCAACGCCGTCCGGCCACGCCGACTTGGCATGGCGCAGCAGCAGCAGGCGTAAGACTTGCGCAGGCAGATCGTCGCTCATCCATCGTCCTCCAGCGGTCTCCGGTCGACAAACAGCTTAGCGCATTTTCATCCACCCGAAGCGGACACCTTTGCGTGTGGCCAAACAAAAAAGGCCGCCCCGAAGGGCGGCCATTGGCGCCGGAAAGCTCAAGACCGGCTTATTTCCATTCGCGGATATCGACAAAATGTCCCGCGACAGCCGCTGCAGCTGCCATGGCCGGCGACACCAGGTGTGTGCGGCCCTTGAATCCCTGACGGCCCTCGAAGTTGCGGTTCGACGTGGAGGCGCAACGCTCGCCCGGCTTCAGCCGGTCGTCGTTCATCGCCAGGCACATGGAGCAGCCCGGCTCGCGCCAGTCGAAGCCGGCTTCCCTGAAGATCTTGTCGAGACCTTCGGCTTCGGCCTGTTCCTTGACGAGGCCCGAGCCCGGAACGATCATCGCCGAAACGGTCGAGGCAACCTTGCGGCCTTCCACCACCTTGGCAACTTCACGCAGGTCCTCGATGCGGCCATTGGTGCAGGAGCCGATGAAGACGCGGTCGATGCCGATGTCGGTGATCTTCGTGCCCGGCTTCAGGCCCATATAGTCGAGCGCACGCCACTTGGAGGCCCGCTTCGTCTCTTCCTGGATGTCATCCGGGTTGGGAACGATGCCCTGGACCGAGATGACGTCTTCCGGCGACGAACCCCAGGAAACGATTGGCGGCAGGTTGGCAGCGTCAAGCACGACAACGCGGTCGTAGTGCGCGCCTTCGTCGGTGTGCAGCGTCTTCCAGTAGTCGAGCGCCATGTCCCAGGCCTTGCCCTTCGGAGCGCGCGGCTTGTCCTTGATGTAGGCAAAGGTCGTTTCATCCGGCGCGATCAGGCCGGCGCGGGCGCCGCCTTCGATCGTCATGTTGCAGATGGTCATGCGGCCTTCCATCGACAGCGAGCGGATCGCTTCGCCGGCAAATTCGATGACATGGCCGGTACCGCCGGCCGTGCCGATCTCACCGATGATCGCAAGAATGATGTCCTTGGCGGTGACGCCCGGCGGCAGTTGGTTGTCGACGCGCACCAGCATGTTCTTCGCCTTCTTCTGGATCAGCGTCTGGGTGGCGAGCACGTGCTCCACCTCCGAGGTACCGATGCCGTGCGCCAGCGAGCCGAAGGCGCCGTGCGTCGAGGTGTGGCTGTCGCCGCAGACGATGGTCATGCCCGGCAGGGTGAAGCCCTGTTCCGGACCGACAATGTGCACGATGCCCTGGCGCTTGTCGTTCTCGGAATAGTACTCGACGCCGAAGTCGGCAGCATTCTTGGCGAGGGCCTCGACCTGGATGCGGCTTTCCTCGTTCTTGATGCCGAGATGGCGGTCAGCCGAGGTCGGGACGTTGTGGTCGACGACGGCGAGCGTCTTTTCCGGCGCACGGACCTTGCGGCCGGCCATGCGCAGGCCCTCGAAGGCCTGCGGGCTCGTCACTTCGTGAACGAGGTGACGGTCGATGTAGAGAAGACAGGTGCCGTCTTCCTGTGCATTGACCAGGTGATCGTCCCAGATCTTGTCATAGAGGGTACGCGGTGCGCTCATGGCGATATATCCATCGAGTTTTCAATAGGTAAGGGAAAGCGGCGCGCGGCGCGCCGGAAGCACTGATCAAAGGATCAGGATAGGCGGCTCGTGAGTGCCCCGTGAACGCGCGCGAAGAAGCGTGCCGGCAGGCGCTTGTGGTCCTGCAGCACGACGATTTTCTGCTCGCGACATCCGAATTTGGATTCCATGGCCGTGTTCATATCAATTTTCTGACAGGTCGGCAATTGGTGGAAACGGTCTCAGCGCTGCTCGGCACGCCTGAGGCGCCGCTCCAGTCCCCGCAATGCGAGCGACAGACCGATGGTCAGAACCAGATAGACATAGGCAACGATCGAGTAGGTCTCGAAGAAGCGGAAGGAACCGGAAGCATAGACCTTGCCCATCTGGGTGATGTCGGCAACGCCGAGCACCGAGACGAGCGAACTGTCCTTGACCATGGCGACGAAGTCATTGCCGAGCGGCGGCAGGATGACGCGGATCGCCTGCGGGAAGACGACGAGGCGAAAGCGCTGATAGCGCGTCAGGCCAAGCGCCTTGGCGGCCTCGACCTGCCCCTTGTCGACCGACAGGATGCCCGCCCGGAACACCTCGGCGATGAAGGCGGAATAGCCGATCATCAAGGCGATGATCGCCCGCCACATCAACGAGATGTCGCGTACGACCACCGGGTCCATCCAGCCTGCACTGATGAACGGCGCGCAGATGAAGTTGGCAGTGACGACGAGCGCCGGTGCCCCGACGAAGGCGATGTAGAAGAGGAGCACGAGGATCGGCACACCGCGGATGACTTCGGTGTAGAAGCGGGCGATCTGCCGGAGCGCCGAATGCTCGGACAGTGCCATCAGCGCGATGCCGAGACCAAGCGTCGTCGCCAGCACGAACCCCATCAGGGTCACGAAGACGGTGACGCCGAGCCCTTTGAAAACGACGGCGAAGACTTCGGAGAAGATGTCATTGCTGACGATCACGGCGGCGAGTGCCACCGCGATCACAAGAAGGGCGACCAACCACCAGGGATAGTCGCCCTTGCCGGACATGCCAGAAGATTGTGGAGCGGCCATCGCCTGAAATCAGCCGCCCATCCTGTATTCGAGGAACCACTTCTTATCGAGGGCGTCGAATGTGCCGTCTGCCTTCAGTGCTTTGATCGCGGCGTTGATCGGAGCGACGAGATCCGAGCCCTTCGGGAAGATGAAGCCGAAATCTTCGGTGCCGAGCGGGCCGCCGACGACCTTGAGCTTGCCTTCGGAAGCGTCGACATAACCCTTGGCGGCGACGCTGTCGGTCAGCACCACGTCGACGTCGCCAGCCTTCAGCGCCTGAACGGTCGCGCCAAACGTCTCGAACAGCTTGATGCGCGGGTTCTGCTCGTTGCCGTCGAGCATTTCGTAGACGGCGGTGTAGAACGGCGAGGTGCCCGGCTGCGCGCCGACGAGACCGTCGGCGAAGGCGCCGAAGCTCTTGCCGTCGTTGAAGCGGGTTTCATCGCTGCGAACAAGCATGAACTGCTGCGAGCGCATGTAGGGATCAGAGAAGTCGACCTTTTCCTTGCGGTCGTCCTTGATGGTGATGCCGGTCATGCCGATCTGGTACTGGCCGTCATGCACCGCCTGGATCATCGCGTCCCAGCTGGTGTTCTGGTATTCGACCTTGAAATTCAACCGCTTGGCGATCTCGTTCATCGCGTCGTATTCCCAGCCGATCGCCTCGCCGGTCTTCGGATCGACGAACTGCAGCGGCGGATAAGCGTTCTCCGTGACGACGACGACCGTCTTGCCGCCGAGGTCAGGCAGGTCGCTCGCAGTGGCCGGTGCGGAAAATGCGAAAGGAACGGCAAGTGCGGCTGCGATGCCCGCAAGCACGTGGCGACGGATTGTCATTGGAGAGGCTCCCGAAAATTGTGGCAGCGGAAAATGTCACAAAATCTGTCGAAAAGACAAGCGCATAGTACCAAAAAAGAAAGGCGGCCGAGGCCGCCTTTCCAACAATCCAAGAGGATTGAAAACTTATTCTGCTGCGGCTTCCGCTGCTGCCTTTGCTTCGGCGGCTTCGGCTGCTGCCTTCTCGGCGGCGAGCGCCTGAGCTGCTGCAACCTTTTCAGCTTCGATACGTGCCTTTTCCTCGGCAATCGCCTGGCGCTCGGCTTCGTTCAGCTTGCGGGCGCGCGTGCCGGTGTTCTCGACGATACGAGCCGACTTACCGCGACGGTCACGCAGGTAGTAGAGCTTGGCGCGACGGACCTTACCACGGCGAACCACTTCGACGCTCTCGACGAGCGGCGAGTAAACCGGGAATACGCGCTCGACGCCTTCGCCGTAGGAGATCTTGCGAACGGTGAAGCTTTCGTTGATGCCGCCGCCCGAACGAGCGATGCAGACGCCTTCATAGGCCTGAACGCGGGTACGGTTGCCTTCGACAACGCGGACGTTGACGCGCAGGGTGTCGCCTGCGGAGAATTCCGGAAGGGTGCGCTTGGCGGCGATCTTGGCGGCCTGTTCGGCTTCCAGCTGCTGGATGATGTTCATCGGTCTAACCTTTCAAGTTCTTCTGAAACAGCCAGAGCGCTCTCTGGTGAACCTGTCGGTCTTGCCTTCAGGTCTTGCCGGAAACCGGCAGGAGCGGATTCGCCATTCTTTGTTTTGGTCGACGGGCACAGAACCCGAACCGGGGCGGCACTTACACCAAACCACCCTGCTTGTCATCCCCGAAAGCCATATTTTCTAGGCGATCCGGGCCGCAAATGCAGATTCTATCGAAATCCTGAAGCCAACGCATCCAATTGTCGGTCCGCGCGCACTTGCAGGCGGCATCGCCACCGGCTATCCCGAGCGGGGTGGTTCGGGGGAGACCATGCATATTTTCGAAGTACTGATGCTGTTTGCGGCCGGCTTCCTGTCCGGCGTCGTCAATGCCATTGCCGGTGGCGGAACCTTCCTGACCTTCGGGGCAATGACGCTTGGCGGCCTGTCGCCGATCGTCGCCAACGCGACGTCTTCGATCATCCAGTTTCCCGGTTACGTGACCTCGACGCTGGCCTATACCAAGGAGATCCGGGCCGACCGGCGCAACGCCATCCTGCTCGGTGTGATCTCCGCGCTTGGCGGCCTTGCCGGCGCCCTTTTGCTGATCTCGCTCTCCAACGCGTCCTTCCGCGCGCTCGTGCCCTGGCTGCTGATTGCGGCGACGGCGATCTTCGCTGCCGGTCCGCTTTTGAAACCCAAGGCCCGCACCGACGAACATGCCATCAACCCGGCCGGCATCGGCGCCCAGTTCGTCACCTCCATCTATGGCGGATTCTTCGGCGCCGGCATGGGCATCATGATGCTGGCCGTGTTGGGGCTTGCGACGGGCGGTGGCTACCACCGGCTGAACGCGCTCAAGAACTTCATCTCGATCGTCATTGCCGCGATTGCCATCGTCGTCTTTGCCGCCGGCGGCGTCGTCTCCTGGCTGCATGCGGCAATTATGGTGCCGGGTGCGGCCCTTGGCGGCTACGCCGGCGTCTGGGCGGCCAGGCGCGTGCCGCAGGCGGTTATCCGCGCGCTGGTCGTCGCCGTCGGCCTGCTGCTGGCCGCCTATTACTTCTTCACGGGCTGAACGAGAAGGTCGGGCCGACGCTCGGCCGTCAGTCGGCGCGCCTCGGCATCCCGCCACTTGGCAATCGCACCGTGGTTGCCGGAGGTCAGCACCGCCGGGATTTCGCGACCTTCGAAGACCTGCGGTCGTGTGTAGTGCGGATGTTCCAGAAGCCCACCTTCGAAGCTCTCATGCACACCCGAAAGCTCGTTGCCCATGACACCCGGCAGGATCCTGACGACGGCATCGAGCAGCGTCAGTGCCGCCGGCTCGCCGCCCGAAAGAATATAGTCGCCTATGGAAACCTCTTCGAGACCGCGCGCGTCGATCACCCGCTGGTCGACACCTTCGAAGCGGCCGCAGACGATGACGACACCGGGCCCCTCGGCAAGTTCGCGCACCCGCGCCTGGGTCAAGGGGCGGCCGCGCGGGCTCATCAACAACCGCGGACGATCATCATCGCCAGAGACCTGATCGATCGCGCGGGCAAGCACGTCGGGCTTCAGCACCATGCCGGCGCCGCCGCCAGCCGGCGTGTCGTCGACGGTGCGATGCTTGTCCTCGGCGAAGTCGCGGATCTGCACGGCGTCGATCGACCATTGGCCACGCTCAAGCGCCTTGCCCGAAAGCGAGGCGCCGAGATGGCCGGGAAACATTTCGGGATAAAGCGTCAGAACCGTCGCGCGAAAAGCCATCGCCACGTCGCTCACTTGCGCTTTGCCGAAAACGGGCCGCCCGGATCCTGGTCCTTGTCGTCGGTAAGACCGGCGGCCACCGGATCGACCAGCAGCTTGCCGGCGTCCAGATCGATCTCCAGCACCGACCATTCGGTGAAGGGGATAAGCACCGGGCGCCGGCCCGGCCCCTTGAGCTCCAGCAGATCACCGGCGCCGAAGTCGAAGACGCCGCTCACCTTGCCATAGCTGGTGCCGTTGCCGTCGATCGCTTCGAGGCCTTCGAGGTCGGCATAAAAGAACTCGTCATCATCGAGGTCGTCATCCGGCAGGTTGTCCCGCTCGATGAACA
Organism: Ensifer sp. MJa1; assembly: GCF_037026475.1. Classification (NCBI taxonomy): domain Bacteria; kingdom Pseudomonadati; phylum Pseudomonadota; class Alphaproteobacteria; order Hyphomicrobiales; family Rhizobiaceae; genus Ensifer; species Ensifer sp. MJa1. Next base: position 39,704 of record NZ_JAKUMO010000008.1, read on the forward strand.
GGTCGAGACCGTTGAGCGCCTCGGCAGCGTTGCGGTCGTTGACGCCGCGGAAGCGCACGATGACGACATTCTTCGCTTCGCGAATTTCGAGCACCTCAAAGACACGGCCATCGACGCTGTGCAGATTGCCGTAATCGCCGAGCGCGGTCGGATCGTCGGTAAAGGATTTGACCCTGACCTCGCCGCGCAAGCCTTGCGCCGCGCCGATCGTTGCCATCAGGACCGGGTTTTCGAGTTTGCTCATCGTGCGCGTCCGTTTCGGGATTTTCTGGTGCACATAACGGAAAACGGGCGGCATTTCCATGCCGCCCGTTTTCCTCAACGCATTTGCCGAAAATTATTCGGCAGCGGCAGCAGCAGCTTCTTCAGCCTTCTGCTTGGCTTCAGCAGCGCGCTCCTGGGCCTTCTTGCCCGGAACAGCCTTGGTCGGGTTACTGCGTGCCGGGCGCTTGGCGAGACCTGCCTGGTCGAGGAAGCGCAGAACGCGGTCGGTCGGCTGGGCGCCCTGGGCGATCCAGTGGTTGAGGCGCTCGGCGTTCAGCTCGACGCGCTTTTCGTCGTCCTTGCCGAGCATCGGGTTCCAGGAACCGACCTTCTCGAGGAAGCGGCCATCACGCGGGCTGCGGGCGTCGGCAACGACGATCTGGTAGTAGGGACGCTTCTTGGAACCGCCACGGGCGAGACGAATTTTCAGTGCCATTTGAGTTACTCCTTGCAGGCTTTCTTGACCGCTTCGTTCAAGCGGAATGGGGGGTGCCGGCGTTGCCCGCGGAATGCGAGCGATCGGCGGCGATGGCTTCATGGTGCCGGATGACTTCCTTGATGATGAAGTTCAGGAACTTCTCGGCGAAATCCGGGTCCAGATTGGCGTCCTTGGCCAGGCGGCGCAGGCGTTCGATCTGGTATTCTTCGCGCGCCGGGTCGGCCGGCGGCAGATCATGCTTGGCTTTGAGAACGCCGACTGCCTGGGTGCAGCGGAAGCGTTCGGCCAGCATGTGGACGAGCGCGGCATCGATATTGTCGATCGACTGCCGGTAACCCGCCAATTCCTGTTTGATTTCGGGATCAATCATCTCTCAAACGATCCTCACTTCTTCTTCGGCAGGCCGGGAAGGCCGGGGAAGCCGCCACCTAGGCCCGGAAGCTTGGCGCCACCCAGACCCGGCAGACCGCCGCCGCCGAGGCCAGGCATGCCGCCGGGCTTCAGGCCAGCCGCTTCCGCCTGCTTCTGCAGGGCTTCGAGCTGCTTCGGGTCGAGCTTCGACAGATCGGGCATGCCGCCGCCACCGAGGCCGCCAAGGCCCATCTTGTTGGCAAGGCCACCCATCATCTGCTTCATCATGCCGCCTTTGCCCTTGCCACCCATCATCTTCATCATGTCCGCCATCTGGCGGTGCATCTTCAGAAGCTTGTTGATGTCGGCGGCATCGGTACCGGAGCCGGCGGCGATACGCTTCTTGCGCGAATGCTTGAGGAGGTCCGGGTTGGCGCGCTCGGCCTTGGTCATCGACGAGATGATGGCGAGCTGGCGCTTGAACAGGCTGTCGTCGAGGCCGGCAGCGGCCATCTTGTCCTTCATGCCGGCCATGCCGGGCATCAGGCCCATGATGCCGCCCATGCCGCCCATCTTCTGCATCTGGCCAAGCTGGTCGGCAAGGTCGTTCAGGTCGAACTTGCCCTTGGCCATCTTGGCGGCCATGGCAGCCGCCTTCTCGGCGTCGATGTTCTCGGCCGCCTTCTCGACCAGCGAGACGATGTCGCCCATGCCAAGGATGCGGTCGGCGACGCGACGGGGATGGAACTCTTCGAGTTCGCCCATCTTTTCGCCGACGCCGATGAGCTTGATCGGCTTGCCGGTGACCGCACGCATCGATAGCGCCGCACCGCCACGGCCGTCACCGTCCATGCGGGTGAGCACGAGGCCGGTGATGCCGACGCGTTCATCGAAATTGCGGGCAAGGTTGACGGCGTCCTGACCGGTCAGCGCATCGGCGACGAGCAGGATTTCGTGCGGATTGGACTTCCGCTTGATCTCCGCCATCTCGATCATCAACGGCTCGTCGATATGGGTACGGCCAGCGGTATCGAGGATGACGACGTCATGGCCGCCGAGCTTGGCCGCCTGCACGGCGCGCGAAGCGATATCGGTCGGCGACTGGCCGGCGATGATCGGCAGCGTATCGACGCCGGTCTGCACGCCGAGCTGGCGAAGCTGCTCCTGGGCGGCCGGACGACGGGTGTCGAGCGACGCCATCAGGACCTTCTTCTTGTCCCGGGTCTTCATCCGGCTGGCGATCTTGCCGGTGGTCGTCGTCTTACCAGAGCCCTGCAGACCGACCATCATGATGACGACCGGCGCGGGTGCGTTGAGGTCGATCGTCACGCCCTCGGAGCCGAGCATCTCGATGAGCTCGTCATGGACGATCTTGACGACCATCTGGCCGGGCTTGATCGACTTCAGGATTTCGGCGCCGACGGCCTTTTCACGAACCTTTTCCGTGAAGGAGCGCACGACGTCGAGCGCGACGTCGGCTTCGAGCAGCGCACGGCGAACCTCGCGGAGCGCAGCGGAAACATCGGCTTCCGACAATGCGCCGCGGCCGGTCAGTCCATTCAATATGGAACCAAGGCGGTCCTGGAGGCTCTCGAACATTCTCACTTCCTTCTGGTTTCCGGTGGCGATCAACTCGCCGGAAACGTGGGTTCCTTCGCCAGGAAAACAAGGCGCAAAGCCAAAAACCACCCGAGGGCGCAACGCGCTGTCGGATGTTGACCTCCGGGTTCTCTTTATACCTCTAGGGGACCCGGTCGGCGGCTTCGAAGTCTTGAGCTTGCGAAGGAATTGGCCGGGATAAACAGGAAAGCGCGGCAAAAGTCAAGGACGGCAGGCAAATGCGTCGTCAGAGCGTCTCTTCCGCCGCCGCGTCGAGCTCGCTCGCCAACTCGAGCTCGCTCGCCAACTGCTCGAAGGCTGTCGCCACCCGCGTCATCACCCTAAGCGCCGCCACCGCCTCTGTCTGGTTGATGTCGCCAAGCATGGCATGCAGCATTTCGACTTCGCGGCGATGGATCTCGTCGAACAGACTGCGGCCGGCAAGCGTTGGGGCGCAAAGATAGGCACGGCGGTGTTCCGGATTCGGCTGCCTTTCGAGCAATTGCTTGTCCATCAGCGCGGTGACGACACGCAGCACGAACTGTCGCTTCATCGACAACCGGCGTGCGGCATCCGGCACCGTCAGCGGTTCTTCGCAAAAAAGTTCGAGAATCTGTCGCTCCGCCACTGATATGCCGGCCCCCTCAAGCATATGTTCTGTCGAACGCTGCATGTTGAGATGGACGGATCGGACCAGCTTGAGGGTCCTGTAGAGACGGTCATGCGGATCGAATCGGACAAGCATAGGAAACGATAGCAATCCAGTTGCTGTCTTCAAGAATTTATTAAACCCTGGCTTCCAGGCGCGACGAAAGACAGGATGCAATCACGGCACTTCCCGGGAGGTCGAGCATGAAGAAAGCCTCCAACCCATATTATCAGGGACCCGTCTCCGACCATTTCGACGGAACGCATTTCTTCAATCCCGGCGGCAAGCCGCCCAAGGGCATGGGCGATCTCCTGCGCTGGCAGTTCGGCGGTGGCAAGGTCCGCTGGCCGGCACACAACCCAAGCCCCTTCGCACAGGCCAGACCCGAACTCGGCGTCGAGGGCGAGCGCCTGCGGGTGACGATGGTCGGACATGCGACCATGCTCCTGCAGGTAGAGGGCGCCAACATCCTGACAGATCCGGTCTGGGCACATCGCGCCAGCCCCTTCGCCTTTGCCGGCCCGCAGCGCCGAAACGCGCCCGGCATCGAGCTCGACGACCTGCCGCCGATCGACATCGTGCTCGTCACCCACAATCACTACGACCATCTCGATCTCGACACGCTGGCAGCCCTCAACGAGGAGCACAGCCCACAGATCGTCACGCCGCTCGGCAACGACACCATCATCCGCCGCGCCATCCCGTCGGCCGAGATCGCCACCATGGACTGGGGCGACCGGCTGGATTGCGGCGACGACATCATCCTGCACGCCGAGCCCTGCCATCACTGGTCGGCCCGCGGCTCGCGCGACCGGCGCATGGCGCTCTGGGCGGCCTTCGTTCTGGAGACACCGGCCGGCAAGATCTACCATGTCGGCGATACCGGCTTTCACGACGGCATCAACTACCGTGCCGCCCGCGAAAAACACGGCCCCTTCCGCCTCGCCGACCTGCCCTTCGGCGCCTATGAGCCGCGCTGGTTCATGCAGGACCAGCACCAGAATCCGGAAGAAGCGGTGCGCGGCATGATCGACTGCGCCGCAGCCCATGTGGCCGGCCACCACTGGGGCACGTTTCGCCTCACCGACGAAGGCGTCGATGAGCCACGACAGGCGCTGGAACGGGCGCTTGACGCAGCCGGTATCGCCCGCAGCCGCTTCCGTCCCTTGCGCCCAGGCGAAGTCTTCGATGTGCCTGTCTTCGCGACGGCCGGCGAATGAACGCGGCACTGGTAATTTCCGGGCTTTTCCGCCATATACAGCCCGAATGAAGGGTGCCCTGCTTGACGCGGGCCGGTTTGGACAATCGCGACATGACTGACAACGTGCAATTTGCCAGGATGAACGGGCTTGGAAACAAGATCCTTGTCGTCGACATGCGCGGTCGGAAGGATCGGGTGACGCCGGCGGCCGCAGTCGCGCTCAATGCTGACCCGGCAACCGCCTTTGACCAGATCATGGCGATCCACGACCCAAAGGCGGCCGGCACCGACGCCTGGATCGACATCGTCAATTGCGACGGCTCAATGGCCCAGGCCTGCGGCAACGGCACACGCTGCGTCGTCCAGGCGCTTGCCGCCGAAACCGGCAAGAAGGCTTTCACCTTCCAGACCATTGCCGGCATCCTCAACGCCCACGAGCATGAGGACGGCACGATATCGGTCGACATGGGCACGCCGGTCTTTGCCTGGGACAAGATCCCGCTTGCCGAGGAATTTGCCGATACCAGCCGCATCGAGCTGCAGATAGGCCCGATCGACAATCCCGTCCTGCATTCGCCCTCGGCCATGTCGATGGGCAATCCACACGCGATCTTCTGGGTCGACAAGGATCCGATGTCCTTCGATCTCGACCGCTTCGGCCCGTTGCTTGAGAACCATCCGATGTTTCCCGAGCGCGCCAACATCACGCTGGCGCAGGTGCTTTCGCCTTCGTCGCTGCGCACCCGCACCTGGGAACGTGGCGCCGGGTTGACGCTTGCCTGCGGCTCGGCGGCTTGCGCGGCTGCCGTCAGCGCCGCGCGCACCGGTCGCACTGGCCGCAAGGTGACGATCGACGTCGCCTCCGCCCCCGCCCCGGCAAAGCTCACCATCGAATGGCTGGACAGCAACGATCATGTCGTCATGACCGGCCCGGCCGAGTGGGAATGGTCCGGCACGCTGAACCCGACGACCGGCGCCTGGCAGCGCGACGAGGCTGAAGCCGGCGGAGCCCGGGCGCTTTGAGCGGCGTCGAGGTCATAACCTTCGGCTGCCGTCTCAACACCTACGAATCCGAAGTGATGCGGACGGAAGCCGAGAAGGCTGGGCTGAACAACGCCATTCTCGTCAACACCTGCGCCGTCACCGGCGAGGCCGTGAGACAGGCGCGCCAGGCGATCCGCCGCGCCCGCCGCGACAATCCGCACGCCCGCATCATCGTCACCGGCTGCGCCGCGCAGACCGAGAAGGAAACCTTTGCCGAAATGGCCGAGGTCGACGCCGTGCTCGGCAACGAGGAAAAGCTGAAGAGCGCCTCCTACCGTTCGCTGCCCGATTTCGGCGTGTCGGCGGAAGAAAAGCTGCGCGTCAACGACATCATGAGCGTGCGCGCCACCGCACCGCAGATGGTCAAGCACATCGACGGCCACGTGCGTGCCTTCATCCAGGTGCAGAACGGTTGCGACCACCGCTGCACCTTCTGCATCATCCCCTATGGCCGCGGCAATTCGCGCTCCGTGCCGATGGGCGCCGTGGTCGATCAAGCGCGCAAGCTTGTCGAAACGGGCTATTGCGAGATCGTGCTCACCGGCGTCGATGCCACCAGCTACGGCGCCGACCTGCCGGGCACGCCGACACTCGGTCTGCTGGCGAAGACCCTTTTGAAGCAGGTGCCGGAGATCCACCGCCTGCGCCTTTCCTCGATCGACGGCATCGAGGCCGACAAGCATCTGTTCGACCTGATCGCCGACGAGCCGCGCTTCATGCCGCACCTGCACCTGTCGCTGCAGCACGGTGACGACATGATCCTCAAGCGCATGAAGCGCCGACATTCGAGCGCCGACGCACGCGCCTTTGCGGATAAAGTGCGCCGGCTGCGCCCCGATGTCAGCCTCGGCGCCGACATGATCGCGGGCTTTCCGACCGAAACCGAAGAGATGTTCGACAATGCCGCGCGTCTTGCCGAGGATTGCGGCATTGCGCATCTGCACGTCTTCCCCTACAGCCCGCGTCGCGGCACGCCGGCCGCGCGCATGCCGCAACTCGACCGCGGCCTCGTCAAGGACCGTGCCGCGCGCCTGCGGGCCGTCGGCGCGACGCTTTATGACCGCCATCTCGACGGGATGATCGGCAGCGAGCAGACGATCCTGGTCGAAAACAACGGGCTCGCGCACACGCAAAACTTCACGCTCGTCGATGCCGCCGGCCTCAAACCCCGCGCGCTTGTCCCGGTCTCAATCACCGGCCACAATGGCAAGCATCTGACGATGCAGGTAAAACAGATGGCTGCGGCCTGACTTATGCGGAATTCCTGAATGGCAATGGGTTTCATCAAGAGGATCTTCACCTTCGGCAAGGGCGCGGTGGAGGAAACGAAGCCGCAGGATGTCACGCCGGAGGCGGACGCCGCAGCGACGGTGACGGCCGAAACACCGGCCGCACCGGAGCCCGCATTCCCTGAAGAGATCACCCCGGCACAAGCCTCTGTCGATGAACAGCCGACGGCCGAAGAAACGTCGGAAGAACTGCTTGAGCCGCTGTCGGATCTCGAAGCGCTGCCGCTTGCGGTGGAAGACCCTATCCTGCCGGCAGAGATCGAGACCGCAGGCGGGCCGGCATCTGACGAGACCTCCGGCGAAGAGACCCTCGCATTCGCCGGGCCTGCCATCGAGCGGCATGAACTGTCGCCGGCCGAGCAGGAGGCGCTGGACACTTACGGCGAGCTTCTGGAAACCGCGCCTGAAGAACCGCCCGTCGAGCCTGAAGATCTGGCTGAGCAGGAAGAAGTCGCCGACGCTGAAACGCAAGCGATCGACGCCGAAGCAAGCCACGTGGCACCGGCAGATGCGGAACCTGTCGAAGACGTCGTCGCCAAGAGCGACACCGCTTTTGAGACGCCGGTCCCCGAGGCACCGGTTTCTGAAGCGCCGACCGTAGAGACGCCAGTCGCCGAACAGCCGGCCCTCGAAGCACCTGTCGAGCCCGTCGCCGAAGCTCCTGTTGCACCCGCAGCCCTCCCCAAGGGCTTTGCGACCGCCGAAAACAGAGCCAAGGAAGAGCCGGTTGCGGCGCCGAAGGAAAAACTCAGCTGGTACCAGAGGCTGCGCCGCGGCCTTGCCCGCACCTCGTCGCAGCTGACCGGTCAGATCGCCAGCCTGTTTACCAAGCGCAAGCTCGACGAGGCGACGCTGCAGGATCTCGAAGACCTCCTGATCCAGGCCGACCTCGGCGTCGAGACGGCAATGCGCATCACCGACACCCTCGCCTCCGAGCGCTATGGCAAGGATGTCTCCGGCGAAGACGTGTCGCGCATCATGGCCGGCGAGATCACCAAGGTGCTTTCGCCCGTCGCCAAGCCGCTGGAACTCGACCTCAGCCACAAGCCGCACGTCATTCTCGTCGTCGGCGTCAATGGCACAGGCAAGACGACGACGATCGGCAAGCTCGCCGCCAAGCTTTCGGGCGCTGGCCTCAAGGTCATGCTTGCCGCCGGCGATACCTTCCGTGCCGCCGCCATCGAGCAGCTGAAGATCTGGGCCGAGCGCACCAAGTCTGACATCGTCTCTTCCAAGCTCGGCGCCGATGCGGCGGGTCTCGCCTATGAGGCCTTCCAGCAGGCGCGCGAGAAGAAATCCGATGTGCTGATCATCGACACCGCCGGCCGCCTGCAGAACAAGGCGGAGCTGATGGCCGAACTTGAAAAGATCGTGCGCGTGCTCGGCAAGCTCGACCCCGACGCGCCGCACACGGTGCTGCAGACGCTCGATGCTACGACTGGCCAGAACGCGCTGCAGCAGGTCGAGATCTTCCGCAACGTCGCCGGCGTCAGCGGTCTGATCATGACCAAGCTCGATGGCACGGCGCGCGGCGGCATCCTCGTTGCCATCTCCGCCAAGCACAAGCTGCCGGTCTATTTCATCGGCGTCGGCGAAGGCATCGATGATCTGGAGCCGTTCGAGGCCAAGGATTTCGCCGAAGCGATCGCCGGCGTCGCCGCCTGACGAGGCCATATTGGCGCCCGTGCGTTTGCGCGGGCCCGCTGCCTTGATATGGTTTTGCCGCAAAGCTGGTGTTATGAGCAGCAGGCACATGCAGAAACAGGACCCGGAAATGTCGTCGATCGAGGCTACCAAGCCGCAGAAGGAAGTCAGCCCCTTGCTCAAGATGGTGCTGGAGCTTGGACCGCTGATGGTCTTCTTCTTCGCCAACTCGCGCGGCGAATGGCTGGCTGGGCATTTCCCGGCGCTGGCCGAACTCGGCGGCCCGATCTTCATCGCCACCGGCCTGTTCATGGCCGCGACCGCGATTGCGCTTGCCGTGTCCTGGGTGCTCACCCGCACCCTGCCGATGATGCCACTGATCTCTGGCATCGTCGTCTTCGTCTTCGGCGCCCTGACGCTCTGGCTCCAGAACGACACCTTCATCAAGATGAAGCCGACGATCGTCAACACGCTGTTCGGCGCGATCCTGCTCGGCGGCCTTCTGTTCGGCAAATCTCTGCTCGGCTACGTCTTCCACTCCGCCTTCAAGCTCGACGCAGCCGGCTGGCGCAAGCTGACGCTGCGCTGGGGCCTGTTCTTCCTCTTCCTCGCGGTCCTCAACGAAGTGGTCTGGCGCTCGTTCTCCACGGACTTCTGGGTCGCCTTCAAGGTGTGGGGCACGATGCCGATCACCATCCTGTTCACGCTCGCGCAGATGCCGCTGATCATGAAACACTCGCTGGACCAGGAGAACGCCGAGTGAGCACGACGCTTGAGGAGAATGACAGCAACCGTCACGCACTCCTCTGGCTGATCGCCTGTTTCGCGGTCCTTGCCGTCCAGATCGTCACCCAGCACCTGATGGGCCGCATCTGGATCTGCGATTGCGGCTACGTCAAACTGTTCGAACCCGTGGTCAAATCCAGCGGCAACTCGCAGCACATCGCCGACTGGTACACGCCGTCCCACATCATCCACGGCTTCCTGTTCTACGGCCTCAGCCACCTGCTTTTGCGCAAGAAGCCGCTGTCGGCAAAGCTCTTCCTGGCGATGGTCATCGAATCCGCCTGGGAGATCGCCGAGAACACGCCGATGGTCATCAACCGCTACCGCTCGGCGACGATCTCGCTCGATTATTTCGGCGACAGCATCCTGAACTCGACGATGGACACGCTGGCCATGGTCGCCGGCTTCCTGTTCGCCGCCCGCATGCCCGTCTGGCTGACGGTAACGACCGCTATCGTCTTCGAGCTCTTCACCGGCTGGCTGATCCGCGACAATCTCACGCTCAACGTGCTGATGCTGGTGTGGCCGCTCGATGCGGTCAGGGACTGGCAGGCGGGGATTTAAGCGGGCTTCGGAGTTCGCTTCAGCCCCTCATCCCGCTGCCGCGACCTTTTCCCCGCAAGCGGGGAGAAGGAAGATGACGCACTCTCCCTCCGCTACATCACCGCCGAGCAAGACCATTTGCGCCTGCTGCCAAGCGATCCGAATGAGATTGGCAAGGCGGGTGCCGCTAGTCTCCTTCGCCCCGCAAGCGGGGAGAAGGTGGCCGGCAGGTCGGATGAGGGGCAGTCAGCAACAGCAGTGCCAGAGAGACTACGAACCCGCAGTCGCCTTCTCGATCGCCGGCAGCAACCCGTTCTTGACGCTCTCCTCGTCAAACGGGCCGACCCGCTTGTAGAGGATCGTACCGTCGGCACCGACCAGATAGGATTCCGGGATGCCGTAGACGCCCCAGTCGATCGCCGCCTTGCCACGCGGGTCGACGCCGACCGCGGAGAACGGATTGCCAAGCTCGCCGAGGAACCGCAGCGCGTTTTCGTTCTGGTCCTTGTAGTTGATGCCGACGACGGTCAGTCGTGGATCCTTCGACAGTTCGAGGATGAAGGGATGCTCCTGACGGCAGGGCACGCACCAGGAGGCCCAGACGTTGACGAGCGTCAGCTTGCCCTTGATCGCCTGATCGGTCAGCGCCGGCATCGGCTGGCCGTCGCGCGTAGCACCCTCGAGCGCCGGCATGTCGAGCTTCGGCGCCTTGGTGCCGATCAGTGCGGACGGGATTTCGCTCACATCCTTGCCGGAATTGAGCTGGCTCCAAAAGATTGCCGCAAGCCCGGCGAAGATGATCAGCGGCAGCGCGGCCAGCACGAAGCGCGTGGGGCCCGGCTTGCGCTCTTCGCTACCGGGAGCTGGGGTGCTGGTCATCGTGTCTCTCCGGACGCCGGTTCGGCGGAGCGCCTGCGAACGCCCGAGGCCTCGAGTTCGGCAAGTTCGCGCCGACGCGCGCGGCCATCGAGCACGACCCAGGCGATCAGCCCGAGAACCGTCAGCGTCGCTATTCCATAGCTCGTAAAGACGTAGGCGGCGTGGCTCATCATTGCGCGCGCGCTCCCCGACCGGCGCTGCGAGCGGCGAGCCTGCGCAGCGCCGTGACCCGCCGGCGCAGGATCTCGTTGCGCATGGCGGCGATGTGCAGCGTGAAGAACAAAAGCGTAAACGCGATCGCCATGACGATCAGCGGACGCAGAAACTCCGGATCGATCGTCGGCCCGTCGAGCCGCATGACGCTCGCCGGCTGGTGCAGCGTGTTCCACCACTCGACCGAGAACTTGATGATCGGAATGTTGACGAAGCCGACCAGCACCAGAACGGCCGAAACCTTGGAGGAGCGGGCCGGATCGTCGATCGCACGGTTGAGCGCCATCAGCCCCAGATACATCAAGAACAGCACGAAGACCGAGGTCAGCCGCGCGTCCCAGACCCACCAGGTGCCCCACATCGGCTTGCCCCAGAGCGAGCCGGTGACGAGCGCGAGGAAGGTGAAACAGGCACCGATCGGGGCCGCGGCCCGCGAGGAGACATCGGCGAGCGGATGCCGCCAGACGAGCGTGCCGAGCGCTGCCAGCGCCATGACCGAGTAACACATCATCGACAGCCAGGCGGCCGGCACATGCACATACATGATGCGCACGGTCTCACCCTGCTGGTAGTCGCCCACTGTGGTGAAGGAGAGCCAGAGGCCGACGGCGAAGGACAGTGCAGTCAACCCGGCAAGCCAGGGCAACAGACGGTCGGCCAGCGCCAGGAACCGCGTGGGGTTGGCGAGATCGCTGAATTTGCGGATAGCCAGGCTGTTTTCGCTCATGGTGGCTCTTTAGCGCGTAAGACCTGCGGCTGCAATTGATCCGCGTCAATCGCGCGATCACATTGCGTTTGAGATGCCGGATCATAAACGTGATCGATCTGAAGAGGTTAGCGCGGATTCGTTCGAAAGGCTGCAAACACTTTCGCCCGATCCATGCCGATTGCGTCAATCGGACGCGTGGCGAAGCGCGGCCGCCGCCGCAACCGGACCGATGACGGCGAAGAAAAGCGTGATTGCCGCAAGGATCATCAGCGGCGGCAGGAACGGCGCCGGATCCTCGATCGCCGCATAGACGGCGCTGACGCCGAAGATCAGCACCGGGATCGCCAGCGGCAACACCAGGATCGAGACCAAAAGCCCGCCGCGCGGCAGCGACACGGCAACGGCAGCACCGACGGCACCGATGAAGGTGATGGCCGGCGTTCCGATCAGCAGCGTCAGCATGGTCGCGCCGATCGCGATCTCGCTCATGTTCATGAACAGACCGAGCAAAGGCGAGGCGATCACCAGCGGCAATCCGGTCGCTGCCCAATGGGCCGCGCATTTGACGAAGACGGTGAAAAGCAGCGGCGTTTCCTGCATCAGCATCAGGTCGAGCGAACCGTCGTCGCGCTCTGCCTGGAAAAGCCGGTCAAGACCGAGCAGAGAGGCGAGCAGCGCGCCGATCCAGAGGATCGCCGGACCGATGCGCGAAAGCAGGTTCAGGTCCGGGCCGACACCGAAGGGAATGACGGCGACCACGGTCATGAAGAAGAGAACGCCGATCATCGCACCACCGCCGGCGCGGATCGCCAGTTTGAGATCGCGGAAGAAGAGCGCGATCATGCCGTTCGTCCCCGGGCGCAGATCACGGTCGGGCTCCTATGCATCATGCCAGTGATCTCCTGCCAGATGCTCAAAACCCTTCATGTGCAGTTCCTTCGTGCCGTCGAGCCCGAGCGGCTGGTGGGTCGCCGCAATCACGATGCCGCCTTTTTCGAGATGCGCCTTCACTAGATCCGCAAACAACCGGTCGGCGCCGGCGTCGAGTGCTGCGGTCGGTTCGTCGAGTAACCAGATCGGCCGATGGGCGACGAGCAGTTTCGCCATCGCCATGCGGCGCTGCTGGCCGGCCGAGAGATAGCCGAAAGGCAGATGCGCGATGTCAGGCAGGCCGACCGCCTCGACGGCCTCCGTCAGGCCGACGCCGACGCCTCCCGGCGAATCACCCATGAAGCGCTGCCAGAAGGAAAGATTTTCCGCGACGGTCAGTTCGCGCTTCATCGCATTGCGGTGTCCGAGATAGTGACTGAGCTCGGATGGGTGGGCGATTTCCGGGGGCCCATTCTCAAGTTTCAGGTGCCCGCTCTCGGGCCGCAGAAGGCCCGCCAGAACCCGCAGCAAAGTCGACTTTCCCGACCCGTTCGGACCGGTCACGACAAGGGCTTCCGAATGACCCAGAACGAAGGAAATATCGTTAAAAATCAGGTCATCACCGCGCCTGGCGCTCAAACCTTCAGCGATGAGACGCATGAATTTTTAACTTCCCTTCACACTCTTTGCCGCAGAGCAAAAAAAGTTCCAATTGGACCTTCGTTGCTCTGGCACGTTTTGGAGAAATTATCTATAAGGCGGCCAACACGCCAGCGGTCGGCGTGAATTTCATCCTAGCGCCGAACATGGAATGAATTTCCACGTACGGACAGCGGAAATGGCCGCACCCGCATCCCAATTTGCGCTTCACAGGCGCTCGGGCGTTCGTACGTCAGTTTTTGGCGATCAGACGGAACGGGGTATTATCCAGTGTCCAAGTCCCTAGACAGCTTCAATTGTCGCTCCACGCTCACCGTCAACGGTGTGGACTACGTCTATTACAGCCTGCCCAAGGCTGAGGCAAACGGTCTCGCCGGCGTATCCAAGCTGCCCTATTCGATGAAGGTTCTGCTCGAGAACCTGCTGCGCAACGAAGACGGCCGCTCCGTCACCAAGAAGGACATCGAGAATATTGCCGTCTGGCTCAACGACAAGGGCACGGCTGAAAACGAGATCGCCTACCGTCCGGCCCGCGTGCTGATGCAGGACTTCACCGGCGTTCCGGCCGTCGTCGACCTCGCTGCGATGCGCGACGCGATGGTCTCGCTCGGCGGCGACCCGGAAAAGATCAACCCGCTCGTTCCCGTCGACCTCGTCATCGACCACTCCGTTATCGTCGACGAATTCGGCACGCCGAACGCCTTTGCCCGCAACGTCGAGCTGGAATACCAGCGTAACGGCGAGCGTTACCGCTTCCTCAAGTGGGGCCAGCAGGCATTCAAGAACTTCCGCGTCGTTCCGCCCGGCACCGGCATCTGTCACCAGGTCAATCTGGAGTATCTGGGCCAGACGGTCTGGACCCGCGAAGAAGGCGGCGAAATCACCGCCTACCCGGATACCTGCGTCGGCACCGACAGCCACACCACCATGATCAACGGCCTCGGCGTTCTCGGCTGGGGTGTCGGTGGTATCGAAGCGGAAGCGGCGATGCTCGGCCAGCCGGTCTCGATGCTCCTGCCTGAGGTCATCGGCTTCAAGCTGACCGGCAAGCTGAAGGAAGGCGTCACCGCCACCGACCTCGTGCTGATGGTCGTTCAGATGCTGCGCAAGAAGGGCGTGGTTTCGAAGTTCGTCGAATTCTTCGGCCCGGGCCTCGACAACATGACGCTCGCCGACCGCGCCACCATCGGCAACATGGGCCCGGAATACGGCGCGACCTGCGGCTTCTTCCCGGTCGACAGCGAAACGATCAACTACCTCACCATGTCCGGCCGCGAAGAGCAGCGCATCGCGCTCGTCGAAGCCTACTCCAAGGCGCAAGGCATGTGGCGCGAGGGTGATGGTTCCGAGCTCGTCTTCACCGACACGCTCGAACTCGACCTCGGCGACGTGGTACCGGCCATGGCTGGTCCGAAGCGTCCGGAAGGCCGCATCGCACTCGAAAACATCGCCTCCGGTTTCGCAACCGCGCTCGAAAACGACTACAAGAAGCCGGGCCAGCTCTCGAACCGCTATGCGGTTGAAGGCACCGACTTCGACCTCGGCCACGGCGACGTCGCCATCGCCGCAATCACGTCCTGCACCAACACCTCCAACCCGTCGGTGCTGATCGCAGCCGGCCTGCTCGCCCGCAACGCCGTCGCCAAGGGCCTGAAGTCCAAGCCGTGGGTCAAGACCTCGCTTGCACCGGGAAGCCAAGTCGTCGGCGAATACCTCGCCAAGTCGGGCCTGCAGAAGGACCTCGACGCGCTCGGCTTCAACCTCGTCGGCTTCGGCTGCACGACCTGCATCGGCAACTCCGGCCCGCTGCCGGGTCCGATCTCGAAGACGATCAACGACAAGGGCCTGATCGCCGCCGGCGTTCTCTCGGGCAACCGCAACTTCGAGGGCCGTATCTCGCCGGACGTCCAGGCGAACTACCTCGCCTCGCCGCCGCTCGTCGTCGCCTACGCGCTTGCCGGCACGGTCCAGAAGGACCTGACCAAGGAGCCAATCGGCGAGGACAAGGACGGCAAGCCGGTCTACCTCAAGGACATCTGGCCGACCTCGAAGGAAATCCAGGAGTTCATCTTCAAGTACGTCACCCGTGAGCTCTACGCGACCAAGTACGCAGACGTGTTCAAGGGCGACGAAAACTGGCAGGCCGTTCAGGTTCCTCCGGGCCAGACCTACGCCTGGGACGATGCTTCGACCTACGTCCAGAACCCTCCTTACTTCGTCGGCATGGGCAAGACCGGTTCGGGTATCTCCGACATCAAGGGCGCCCGCGTCCTCGGTCTCTTCGGCGACAAGATCACCACCGACCACATCTCGCCGGCCGGTTCGATCAAGGCGGCCTCGCCGGCCGGTTCCTACCTCATCGGTCATGGCGTCGGCGTTGCCGACTTCAACCAGTACGGTACGCGCCGCGGCAACCATGAGGTGATGATGCGCGGCACCTTTGCCAACATCCGCATCCGCAACCACATGCTCGGCCCGAACGGCAAGGAAGGTGGCTACACCATCCACTATCCGTCGAAGGAAGAGATGTCGATCTACGACGCCGCCATGCAGTACAAGGAAGAAGGCGTTCCGCTCGTCATCTTCGCCGGCGTCGAATACGGCAACGGTTCGTCGCGTGACTGGGCTGCCAAGGGCACCAACCTGCTCGGCGTCAAGGCCGTCATCGCCCAGTCCTTTGAGCGTATCCACCGCTCGAACCTCGTCGGCATGGGCGTCATCCCCTTCGTCTTCGAAGAAGGCACGACCTGGGAGACGCTCGGCCTCAAGGGCGACGAGATCGTCACCATCGACAACCTTGCCAATGTCCAGCCGCGCGAAAAGCGCGTCGCCAAGGTCACCTATGGCGACGGCAGCGTGAAGGACATTCCGCTGATCTGCCGCATCGATACGCTGGACGAAGTGACCTACGTCAACAACGGCGGCATCCTGCAGACGGTTCTGCGCGACCTCGCCGCCTGATTGGTCGCGACCTGAGGAAATGATGAAGCCGGGACGCCGCAAGGCGCCCCGGCTTTTCTTTGGAGCATCGCCGGCTAAAGCCGAGGCGCGCAGCGCCGCTCACTTGCAATCTCACTCCAACGTGACTTCCCGTTGACGCGTAGCCGTCGTATGTAATGACCTCCCCAATAAGGAGTAGGCCGACGGCCCCAACGAAGTGACGCCATGACATCCGCAGACCGTTCTTTCATTCGCCCTCTTGCACTGGCTTTGGGGCTGCTTGCAGCCACAGGTGCACCGGCCGGAGCGCAGGACGGACAGGCGATCAAGGGCGTCGTCGAACTCTTCACCAGCCAGGGCTGCTCCTCCTGTCCGCCGGCGGATGCGGCACTGAAGAAGCTGATCGACGAGGGCGATGTGGTGGCGCTTGCCTACCACGTCGACTACTGGAACTATCTCGGCTGGGCCGACACACTTGCATCCAAGGAGAATACCGAGCGGCAATATGCCTATGCCCGCATGCTCGGCCGCAACGGCGTCTACACGCCGCAGGCGATCCTCAATGGCCGCGACCATCTGAACGGCGGCAACCTTCAGGCCATCAAGACGCGGCTCGAGACGATGACGGCAGAGGGCAAGGGGCTCGCTGTTCCCGTCGAGGCCAAGATCCTTGGCGAAGAAATCCAGATCACCGTTGGCAGCGGCATCGGCAAGGCGAATGTCGTGGTCGTCTATTTCGACCGTGCAAAAATCGTGAAGATGGAAAAGGGCGAAAACATCGGCAAGGAAGTCCCCTATTGGCATGCAGTGCGCGACATTCAGACGATCGGCATGTGGGACGGAAGGCCTGCGACCTTTACCCTTCCCGCAACTGTGTTGACCGAGCGCCCGGGAAATAGCGGCTGCGCCGTTCTGTTGCAGTCGATGAAGGACAAGGAAACACCGGGAGCCATCGTCGGTGCGACGGCTGTGCTCGCCGGCCCCCAAGGCAAGCTCTGAGCCCGACAAGCGGACAGGAGCGCGAAGCGCAAGGGGGTGGTTCGGCCCGGCAGCATCGAGGGGCTGGGGCTGAGGGTTCGAAGTTACCGGACCGAACCGGCCATGGCTGCGTTCGATAACTCCCGCAGCATGACGACCTGACCGGACATACGGTGGCAACGACTCTGTCCGTCAGCGCCCGCGAGTTTTGCGGTGAATTGGGGCGGCGATTTGACTGAATTGGGGCAGAGGCAAGAAATGCCCTCATCGTCCAACCGCTTCCAGCTTGCTTTTCGGCTCGTGTCAGGCACACTGTTATCGTTCTGTCACAACAGAAGGCCGGATTGCCGATGACCGATGAGCCGGACTTGCCGCCAGGCGAGGCGCGACATCAGCGCCACACCACTTCGGATGTGGTTGTCGATCTTCACGAATACCGAAATGCCAAGGACCCCCTCCCCGTCACCTTTCATCGCCGCGAACTCGACCAGATCCTCTGGGTCTATGGTCGCATGGTTGGCGAAGGTGAATGGCGGGACTACGCCATCGACCACCTGAAGGACCGCGCCGTCTTTTCGGTGTTCAAGCGTTCGGGCGAGATGCCGCTCTACCGGATCGAAAAGAACCCGAAGCTGGCGGCCAAGCAAGGCGCTTACAGCGTTCTCAACGTCCACGGCACGATCCTGAAGCGTGGTCACGAACTCGCTCAGGTGCTCAAGGTATTCGACAAGGTTCTGCGGCTGGTGGAGACCTAGAGCATCCTGCTCTGAACTGGATTGGCGGAGACAGTTCTAGAATCCAGGTTCCAGAGCGTCCTTTGTGCGTTCATCCGAACGCAAGGCGCTCTCGATCGGGCATCATCCTGCGCCTCACTTTGATCCGCTGCAGGCACTGCTTGGGTGTCGCCCGGCCCAGCTGTCGGATCGCACCGGCAGTTCGCGGCACGGGCGCGCCGAATCAGCCCCTGTAGAGCGAATCCGGATAAACGTCTTCCGGAGGGTCGCTTGCCTGGCCGTCGCCCAGCGCCAGTTGCATGATCGCGGTGTCGAGCCAGCGGCCGTGTTTGAAGCCGGTCGCCTTCATCGTGCCCTGGTGTTCGAAGCCGGCAGAACGATGCACGGCGATGGACGCCGGGTGGGCGCCGCCGATCACCGCCACCATCTGCCGAAAGCCGAGCTCGGTGCAACGCTCGACCAGGTGCGCGAGCAAGGCCTTGCCGGCGCCCTTGCCACGCGCGTCCGGCGCCAGATAGATCGAATCCTCCACCAGGAAGCGATAGGCCGTGCGCGTGCGGAAAGCCGACGCATAGGCGTAGCCGACGATGACGCCGCTGCCGTCGAGCGCGACGACGTAGGGGTAGCCGTTGCTGATGATCGTCTCGAACCGGCTTCGCATCTCCGCCTCGGACGGCGGCGTGATCTCGTAGGTGGCCACACCGTTGAGAACCGATTCACGATAGATCTCGGTGATGGCCGAAAGGTCGGCGAGCGTGGCGTCGCGTAGGGTCAGGGACATGGTGCTGAGCTGGGTCTCGAGGTTACGTCTGTTCATCACTCCCACGGAGCCTCGGTCCGATCAAGCCGGTTTCAGGCAACAAAAAAGGCGGCCGAAGCCGCCTTTCCCGTCTGTCGTTTCAAGCTTAGTTGTTCCGGTTGCCCATGAACTGAAGCAGGAACATGAACAGGTTGATGAAGTCGAGGTAGAGCGTCAGGGCGCCCATGATCGCCTTGCGGCCGGCGACAGTGCCGTCATCGGCTTCAAAGTACATTTCCTTGATCTTCTGCGTGTCGTAGGCGGTCAGGCCAGCGAAGATCAGCACGCCGATCACGTTGATCGCGAAGGCGAGCGCCGAGGAGCCAAGGAAGATGTTGACGATCGACGCGATGATGACGCCGAACAGACCCATGATCAGGAACGAGCCCATGCCGGACAGGTCCTTCTTCGTGGTGTAGCCGTAGAGCGACAGAGCGCCGAACGAAGCGGCGGTCACGAAGAACGTCTGCACGATGCTCTGGCCGGTGAAGACCAGGAAGATCGACGACAGCGACAGTCCCATCAGGGCCGCATAGATCCAGAACGTCGTCTGCGCGGCAGATACGCTCATGCTATTGATGCGGAAGCTCATGAAGAACACGAGACCCAGCGGAGCGAGCATGACGACCCACTTCAGCGGCGACGCGTAGAGAAGTTGGGCGAATGCCGGGTTGGAGGCGGCAAGCGCATAGGTTCCGTAAGCTGCCACGCCAGTGATCGCCAGGCCCAGGGCCATCAGGTTGTAGACCTTCAGCATATAGGCGCGAAGGCCCTCATCGATCATGGCACCCGCCTGAGCGCCGGCGGGCGACATTCGGGTTTGGTAGTTTCTCAGATCAGCCATTGTTTCCTCGTTTAAGCTCCGGTGGAAGTTACGGTGTCGGGCGGCGAACAGTCTCGCCTTGGAAGACTCGCTTCCACGCCCAGGCGCCGCTGCGGAGCTCCAGCATGCCTGTGGATAAATATGAGGCCGAAACCCTTTGCATACAAGACCCGAAGCCGCCGGATTTGAGCGAGCCGAACCGATTCAGGCCTTGTGCGACAGGGTTTTACGGTTAACTCGCCCCATCAAAGTTCGCGCAACACAGGCGCCGCCTTCTGCCCGAGAATACGCCAGGTGCCGGCAAGACCGATGCCGACGGTCAACACCAATGCGCCGAGCACCGTCAGGATGGCGACGTCAGGCAGGAAGCTCGAGGGCAACGTCATGACCCGGCTGACGACGAACCAGGCGGCGATACCGCCCGCAAACAGGGCAAAAACCGCCGTCGCGAGCCCAAGAATGATGTATTCGTAGCTGAATGCCCTGATGAGCGTGGCCCGTGTCGCCCCCAAAGTCTTAAGAACCACCGCGTCGTGAACCCGCGCCCGGTTGCCGGCGGCAAGCGCACCGGCAAGCACCAGAACCGAGGCCACAAGGGCGACCGCAGCAGCAGCCCGGATCGCCGTTGCAAGCTGCCCAAGCAAGCCATTCACAATGTCGAGAGCATCCTTCACCCGGACGCTGGTGATCGTCGGATAGGCGTTGGTGACCGCCTTCAGGACCGCCGCTTCCTCCGCCGGCGTTGCCGCCGGATCGATGACGGTCGCGAGCCACGCATGCGGCGCGCCGGCAAACGTGTTCGGCGAAAACACCATGACGAAGTTGATCGACAGCGACTCCCACTCGACATTGCGAAAGTTGGCAATCTTCGCCGTGATGTTGCGCCCGAGCACGTTGACGGTGACCATGTCGCCGATCTTCAGGCCAAGTTCACCCGCCTCTTCGGCCGAGAACGAGACCAGCGGCTCGCCGCTATAGTCGGCCGGCCACCAGCTGCCTTCGGAAAGCGTCGAGTTCTCCGGTTTGTTCTTGGCGTAGGTGATGCCGCGATCGCCGCGCAGCACCCATTGGCCGCCGGGCGGCACGTTGCGGCTGTTCACGTCCTCGCCGTTGAAGGCAATGATCCGCCCGCGCAGCATCGGCACCTCGATGATCTTGCCCTTGGGCATCGTCCGTTCGAGCACCGAGCGGAACCCGTCGATCTCGCTGCTCTGGATGTCGACAAAGAAGAAGTTCGGCGCCCGCTCCGCCATGTTGCCGGTGAGTTCGCGACGCAGGTTGCCGTCGATCAAAGCCAGCGTCACCAACAGTGCCAACCCCAGGCCAAGCGACAGCACCACCGAAGACGTCAGCGCGCCGGGACGGTGGATGTTGCCGATCGCGAGCCTGAGCGCCGGCGAGTTGACGCGCGGGCTCCGGCGCGCAAGCCACGCGATCGCGAGCGCCACCGCGCGTAAGACGACGAAGGCGAAGGCGATCGCACCGAGGAACACCAACGAGATGGTGCGATCATAGGCGGTCCAGATCGCCAGGCCCGCAAGCGCTGCGAGGCAGGCGAATGCGCCGAGCAGATAGGGCCAGGCGGGAAAGCCCGAGGGATCGAAGCCTTGCTGGCGAAAGAGCGCCGTTGCCGGGATGGCGCGCGCCCGGCCAAGCGGCAGGATGGCGAAGGCGAGGGCCGTCAAAACGCCGAAGAGGGCTGCAAGGCCGAGCGCACCGGGATAGAGCCGGAACGTCGTCGGAACCGGAAGCATGTCGGCGAGGAACTGCGCAGCGACGAAGGGGATCAGTGTCCCGAGCACAAGGCCGATGGCGATGCCGATCGATGCAATCAGCAGGATCTGCGCGAGATAGATCATCGCCACCAGCGCGGCCGGGGCGCCCAGGCACTTGAAGGTCGCAATCACGCTGCGCTTGGCATCGAGATAGGCGCGCACCGCATTGGCAACGCCGACGCCGCCGACGATCAGCGCCGTGAGGCCGACCAGCGTCAGGAACTGCGAGAATCGGGTGATGTTTGCCGTCAGCGACGGTGCGGCATTGCCACTGGTGCGGATCGACCATCCAGCCGACGGGAAACGTTTTTCAGCATCGCTGCGGATGGCCGTGATCCTCGTCGGATCGGCAACCCTGACCTTGTAGCTGTGCTCGACAAGGCTTCCGGTCTGCACCAGGCCGGATGCGACAAGCGCCTCCGACGACATCATCAGCCGCGGCGCGAAACCGAAACCGTCCGACAGCGCATCCGGCTCACGCACGATCGTGCCGTCGATGCGGATACGGGCATTGCCGAGCAGGATCTCGTCTCCGATCTTGGCCCCGAGACGATCGAGCAGCAGCGGCGCCACAACGCCACCGAACACGTCGCCGTCGCGCGCGAGAAGTTGAGCGAGCGGGCGGTCCGGTTCGCTTTGTACTGTGCCATAGAGCGGATAGACGGAATCGACCGCTTTCAGTTCGACCAGCGCCTGGTTGGAGCCATCGGGCAGCCGGGCCATGGAGCGCAGGCCGGCGGAAACGGAAACCTGCCCGAGGCTATCGAGGTAGGCACGTTCATCCACCGTCGCCACCCGGTTGTTTAGCTCGAAGCGGATGTCGCCGGCGAGCAGTTCCTGCCCTTGGGAAGCGATGGTCGCAGTGATCGACTGCGACAGTGAATTGACGCCCGCGATCGCCGCAGTGCCGAGCGCGATACAGGCGAGGAAGATGTAAAAGCCCTTGAGGCCGCCGCGCATTTCGCGCAGCGCCAGGCGAAGGGCAAGCAGCGGCTGGAGCCGAACCGGTGAGATGCCGCTCATGCCGAAGCCGCCTCCTGCCGCAGCGCTGAAGGCAGCACGTCCGCTTCGCCGTCCGACACGATCTCGCCCGAGCGCACCCGCACCTGCCGCACGCAGCGGTCGGCAAGGGCGGCATCGTGCGTCACCAGAACGAGTGTCATGCCCCGGTCACGCTGTTCGGCGAAAAGCAGGTCGGCGATCTGCCGCCCGGTTTCGGCGTCGAGATTGCCGGTCGGTTCGTCGGCGATCAGCAGTTTCGGCGAGGGCGCCAAGGCGCGAGCGATCGCCACGCGCTGCTGTTCGCCGCCCGACAGCTGGCCCGGATAGTGGCTCATCCGCTCGCCGAGACCGACGGCGACGAGTTCCTTGCGGGCAATCTCGAAGGCGCCGGCAACATTGGCAAGTTCGAGCGGAACGGCAACGTTTTCCAGCGCCGTCATATTGGGAATGAGGTGGAAGGACTGGAAGACGATGCCGATGTTGCGCCCACGAAAATCCGCCACCCGGTCTTCGTCGAGGCGATGCAACGGCGTGCCGTCGATGATGATCTCGCCACGGTCCAATCGCTCGAGACCGGCAAGCACCATCAGCAATGTCGACTTTCCCGAACCGGACGGACCGACGATACCGACAGACTGGCCGGCGTCGATCGTCAGGCTCATGCCTTTCAGCACATGCACGGACGCTGCCGCCTCGCCCAGGGTCAGATCCGCATTTTTGAGTTCGATGATGGTGCTGGCCAAGCGAAACAACCCTATATGAAACTGAAGTGAGAAAGCGAAAGCGGCATCCGGGATTTAGGAACAGGCCCATGGCATTAAAAGGATTTCAACGGGTTTTCTTGGCACTGATGATGACAATTGCGTTATCATCAATAGCACGCGCCGAGACAATCAGCCTTGTCGGCTTCGGCGACAGCCTGATGGCGGGTTATCAGCTCCCGCCGGAGGATGCCTTTCCGGCCCGACTTGAAAAGGCGCTGAAGGAAAAGGGGCTCGATGTGACGATCGCCAACGCCGGTGTTTCCGGCGACACCTCGTCCGGCGGCCTTGCCCGCATCGACTGGTCTATTCCCGATGGCACCAAGGGCGTGATCCTCGAGCTTGGCGCCAACGACGCGCTGCGCGGCATCGCGCCCGAAGAGACCCGCAAGAACATCGAAGCAATGATCACCCGGCTGAAGGAGCGCGGCATCGAGGTGCTGCTTGCCGGCATGATGGCGCCGCCGAACATGGGCGCCGACTATGCCGCCCGCTTCAACCCGATCTTTCCGGAACTCGCCAAGAAACATGGGCTGGAACTCTATCCGTTCTTCCTCGATGGCGTGGTGACGGAAACAAATCTCAAGCTCGAAGACGGCATGCACCCCAATGCCGACGGCGTCGGCGTCATGGTCGGCAAGGCGCTGCCTGTCGTCGAGAGGTTTCTGGCAAAGCTCAACAAGACGGAGTGATGACATCGTCCACAGTTAAGAGAACCTTAATATTCGTAAGCGTCAAATAGTAGTTGCCTGCAGACTCGATGCGTGATTCGCTGAGACATCTGCAAGAGATTCGGGGAGCTCGCCATGCCGAGACTATTCACCGCCCTCGAAATTCCGCGCAATGCTGCAATGAGTCTTTCATTGCTGCGCGGAGGTCTTCCCGGAGCTCGCTGGATCGATGTGGAGAACTACCACATCACCTTGCGCTTCATCGGCGACGTCGACTGGCGTACCGCCGACGAGATCATCGACAAGCTCGACCGGATCGAACGTCCTGAATTCCAACTGCAATTGACCGGCACCGGCGCCTTCGGCTCGAAGAAGCCGCATTCGGTCTGGGCCGGCGTCAGCAACCATCCGGAAATGTATGCGCTGCAGGCCGAGATCGAGCGCATCTGCCAAAGGCTGGGATTGCAGCCGGATCCACGCAAGTTCACGCCGCACGTGACACTCGCAAGGCTGCGCTCCAGCCGGGTCGAAGACGTCGTCGAGTATCTCTCCGGGCGCGGCAACTTCATGACCTCGACCTTCAACGTCTCGCGCTTCTTACTGCTCTCCTCGAGAGACTCGGTCGGTGGCGGCCCCTACCTGACGGAAGAAGTGTTCCCGCTTCACGAGGCCTACGCGCCGAACCTTTCGAGCAACGACGAGCATCCGGCTTCGAGCATCTGGTAAAGCGCCTCGAACGCTTCCGGCCCTTCGTAGTAGGGGTCCGGCACATTCTGGCTGCGGCCAGTGGCGTAGCTGAGGAAGAGATGCACCTTGTCCGCCGTGCCTGAGGGAGCAATGCGCGTGAGCGCCGCGACATTGCTCTCGTCCATGCCGAGGATCAGGTCGAATGCTGCAAAATCCAGAGCACCCACCTGACGTCCGCGAAGCGCGGAAATGTCGATGCCGTGGCGACGCGCCACCGCGATCGAGCGGCGGTCCGGCGGATCGCCGACATGCCAGGCGCCGGTACCGGCCGAATCGATCAACAGAGCCGATGCGAGCCCCTTCTGCGCCGCGAGCTCGCGCAAGACGCCCTCGGCAAGTGGCGACCGGCAGATATTGCCGAGACAAACAAAAAGAACTCTGACCGATTTCATGCTATGCAAATCCAGGGTTACTGCATGTTTCCTTTAATCCTAGCGGATTGAAGGATAAAAACATGCTGCACTTCAAGGTGCTACGGCGACCTTTGCGCGTCTGACAGACGCGCGGCGCTGTAGGGCGATCAGCGCCTGTACGCGACAGCTCGGTCACGGAGCAGTGGGGCCGCGAGGGAGAGAGACGATGAGACCGGACAAGCTGGACGAAGCAACGATTGCCGAGCACCTGCACAAGATGGAAGGCTGGGTCCGGGCCGAAGACGGCAACTCGATCTGGAAGGCGTTCCGGTTCAAGAATTTCGTCGAGGCCTTCGGCTTCATGACCGAATGCGCGATCGTTGCCGAAAAGCTCGACCATCATCCGGAATGGTTCAACGTCTACAACCGCGTCGACGTGACCCTGACCACCCATGACGCGCAAGGGCTGACCGAGCTCGACTTCAAGCTTGCCGCCAGAATGGACAAGGCGGCCGCCGGCCGTATGCCCGATCATTTGAAATAGGGTCGGCAATCCCCATATCAAAGCATGTCGCGCAAAACTGCGCAGCGGCTTTGCGGTAACGACATGCGAGAAGTCAAATGCTTAAGGCGCAAGACGCGAATCTGTGATTGGCGACGCGCTTTGAGGGCAGCGCTGCAACAGCGGAAGCGGGACAATGGACGACATCAAGATCGGTGAAATTCTCTTGCCTGGCGAAGAATCCGAGCAGGAGCGCAGGGAAAAGCGCGTCAAGCGCCGCTTCTGGCCGACCTTTCGCCGTGCCGCCCGGCAGATCCCCTTCAGCCGCGATCTCGTCGCGGCCTACTTCTGCGCCATCGATCCGAAAACGCCGACACGCACCCGTGGCATCCTCCTGGCAGCGCTTGCCTACTTCGTGCTGCCGCTTGATTTCGTCCCTGATGTGCTGGCGGTGGTTGGCTTCTCCGACGATGTGGCCGTGTTGACTGCGGCCTTTGCCGCCATCAGCGGGCAGATCCGGGAGACCCACTACACCAAGGCCGACGAGACGCTCGCCGACACGCCAGAAGACTAACCGCGCGCAAGGCTCGACGGTTGTGGCGCCCCATTCCCGCCTAAAAGTCAAACTCTTGCCCAAATCTTTGTGGCATAGACATGCAAATGATGCTGGTCGTGTTTCTCGACAGGGCGGGCGTCATTCAATGGCTTGGGGCAGGAATCCTTCTGGAGCAGCTTTCCGAAGCGACACGCATCCGGCATCGATCCTTGGTTTCGCGACTGCGCGAATCACGGTCGAGACGTGCCGGAGAAATGGGGCAAACTGCCCCGTTTCGGGGCTAAACCCGCGGTTTTCGGCCATCGTTGACGGTTTGGTAACCTGAATTAAGTCAAAACAAATTCAAATGATGACTACGCGTCGCCCGTCTGACCTGTTTCGGGTGATCGAAGAGCAAGAAAAGCGGCAGGACCTCATGTTTGTAAGAAAGATCGCAACCGCAATCGCACTCGTTCTGGCAACCGCCAGCATGGCTGCCGCCCAGTCTCCGACGCGCATCCAGCAGTTCAACGCCTGGGGCGCCTACTCCTACAACGCCGGTGGCGGCAAGGTCTGCTACGTGCTCTCGGTTCCGAAGGACAAGAGCCCGGCCGGCGTCGACCATGGCGACATCTTCTTCCTCGTTTCCCAGCGCCCGGGCCAGAACATCAGCTACGAGCCGCAGGCGATGATGGGTTATCCGCTGCAGGAGAACTCCAAGGTCAACGTCGTCATCGACGGCCGCACCTTCGTGATGTTCACCAAGGGCAACTCCGCCTGGGTGGAGAACGCCGCCGAAGAGCCGGCACTCGTTGCCGCGATGAAGAACGGCAAGGCCATGTCAGTCAACGCCAAGTCGCGCAAGGGTACGGCAACCTCCTACTCCTATTCGCTTTCTGGCATTTCGGCGGCACTGAAGCAGATCGAAGCCTGCAAGTAATTCTGATCTTGGCATCTGAGATTAGGCCGGCTGCAAAGCCGGCCTTTTGCGTTCTTGGGCCTGCCACGTGACTCCGAGCCAAAACAATGCTAAAGCGCGGCCAACTTGAGAGCCTCCGCGCCCCGATTGGCCGCTTTCGATGGCTCGACCGATTTCAATTCGCGCATCAGGACGAATTCCGGACCCGCTCTCCGGACGGCCTCTCGCTGTACGACAGGACATCATGAGCATGGCAGCCACTGAAATTCTGAACCGGGTGGAGATCGCTGGGGCACCGCAGGTGCGTGTTGCTCCGCAGGCCGAGAAGCCGTCGCTGATCGGCCTGTTGCGCGAGGACATGGCCAAGGCGCTCGTCGAGAAGGGTATTCCGGAGCGCCAGGTCAAGATGCGTGTCAGCCAGCTGTGGCACTGGCTCTACGTGCGCGGCGTCTCCGATTTCGACCATATGACCAACGTGTCGAAGGACATGCGTGAAATGCTGAAAGAGCACTTCACCATCGCCCGGCCCGAGATCGTCGAGGAGCAGATCTCTGGCGACGGCACCCGCAAGTGGCTGTTGCGCTTCCCGGCCCGCGGTGCCGGCCGCCCGGTCGAGATCGAGACCGTCTACATTCCCGAGGAAGGCCGCGGCACGCTCTGCATCTCGAGCCAGGTCGGCTGCACGCTCACCTGCTCTTTCTGTCACACTGGCACACAGAAGCTGGTGCGCAATCTGACGGCAGAAGAAATTCTCGCCCAGCTGCTTCTTGCCCGCGACCGGCTTGGCGACTTCCCGGAGCGCGACACGCCGCAGGGCGCGATCGTGCCGGCCGAGGGCCGCAAGATCACCAACATCGTAATGATGGGTATGGGTGAGCCGCTCTACAATTTCGAGCACGTGAAAACCGCGCTGCTGATCGCCTCTGACGGCGAGGGCCTGTCGCTCTCCAAGCGCCGCATCACGCTGTCGACCTCCGGCATCGTGCCGGAAATCTACCGCACCGGCGAAGAGATCGGCGTCATGCTGGCAATCTCGCTGCATGCGGTGCGCGATGACCTGCGCGACATGCTGGTGCCGATCAACAAGAAGTACCCGCTGAAGGAACTGATGGACGCCTGCCGCGCCTATCCGGGGCTTTCCAACGCCCGCCGCATCACCTTCGAATATGTGATGCTGAAGGACGTCAACGACAGCCTGGAGGACGCCAAGCAGTTGGTGAAGCTCTTGAAGGGCGTACCGGCAAAGATCAACCTCATCCCCTTCAATCCCTGGCCGGGCACCAACTACCAGTGTTCCGACTGGGAGCAGATCGAGAAGTTTGCCGACTTCATCAACCAGGCCGGCTACGCCTCGCCGATCCGCACCCCGCGCGGCCGCGACATTCTCGCCGCCTGCGGCCAGCTGAAGTCGGAATCCGAGCGCATGCGCAAGGTCGATCGTCTTGCCTTCGAGGCGATGATGATCGCCAATCACGGTGAGGACTGAGCCCCCGCACACCAGCGGTTCTTGGGTCGTGGCCTCACGCCATCGATGAAGAACTTTGATGGATGATGCAGTTCCTATCGATTGATTTCATGCCACCGGTTTCCTAAAGAAAGCGGGAAATCAATTGGAGGACAACCCATGCGCTCACTTCTCATCGCCCTTGCCGCTACGGTGGCATTCACCCTGCCCGCCCGTGCCGATGAGGTGACCGTCGCCGTAACCGCGATCGTCGAGCATCCGGCGCTCGATGCTGCCCGTGACGGCGTCAAGGACGCGCTGGCCGCCGCCGGCTACAAGGAAGGCGAGAACCTCAAGTTCATCTACGAGTCGGCCCAGGGCAACCCGGCAACGGCCGCCCAGATCGCCCGCCAGTTCGCTGGCGAAGGCCCGAACGTGATCGTGCCGATCTCGACGCCGTCGGCCCAGGCGGTCGTCTCCTCGACCCGCGACATCCCGGTCGTCTTCACCGCCGTTTCCGACCCGCTCGGCGCGCAGCTTGTCAAGGACATGGACAAGCCCGGTGGCAACGTCACCGGCCTCTCCGACATGTCGCCGGTTGCCGAGCACGTGGCGCTGATCAAGGAAATCCTGCCCAGCGCCAAGTCGATCGGCTACCTCTACAACTCTGGCGAAGCCAACTCCGTTTCGCTGCTCGCAGTGCTCAAGGCCGAAGCCGAAAAGGCCGGCCTGACCGTCGTTGAATCCGCAGCCACCAAGTCGGCTGAAGTCCAGGGTGCCGCCCGCGCCCTCGTCGGCCGTGCTGACGCGATCTACGTGCCCACCGACAACACGATCATCTCGGCACTCGAAGGCGCCGTCGCCGTTGCGGAAGAAGCCAAGCTGCCGCTCTTCACCGCCGACACGGATTCGGTTTCGCGCGGTTCGCTCGCAGCCCTCGGCTTCAACTACTACGACGTCGGCAAGCAGACCGGCGACGTGGTCGTGCGCATCCTCAAGGGCGAAAACCCTGGTGATATCGCCGTCAAGGTTGCCGCCGGCTCCGACCTGGTGATCAACAAGAAGGCCGCCGAAAAGATGGGCGTCACCCTTCCGGAAAGTGTCGTAAAGCGCGCAACGCGCGTTGTTGAGTAAGGCTTTCGGCCTTTTCAGGTTCAAGTTTGTTGCGTTTTGCCCGCCTCCGTTCCATACGGGGGCGGTTCGCTATAAGGGCCCTCGGATCCAGGGATGTGAAGGCCCTCCAAAGTTCCAAGCCGCACATGCGCCCGGCCACAGATGGCTCCCGTGTGCCAAGCCGGACGTCGCGCTTCTGGTATCGACAACGACGCGCGGAGTTAGAGAAGAGGGTCTGGGGTTGAGTCTTATCGCTTTCTGGGGAGCCGTGGAGCTGGGGCTGGTCTATGCCTTCGTCGCCCTCGGCGTCTTTCTCGCATTCCGGGTGCTCGATTTCCCCGACCTGACGGTCGATGGATCGTTTCCGCTCGGGGCCGCCGTTACCGCGGTGCTGATCATCGCCGGCGTCAATCCGTGGCTTGCCGCCTGCGTGGCGATGGTCGCGGGTGCTGCGGCCGGCATCGTCACGGCGATGCTCAACGTGCGCTTCAAGATCCTCAACCTGCTTGCCTCGATCCTGACGATGATCGCGCTGTTCTCGGTGAACCTGCGCGTCATGGGCAAGCCGAATGTAGCGCTGATCAATGCCGACACGATGCTGTCGCCCTTCTACGGCCTCGGCCTTCGCGATTTCTACGTCCGGCCGCTGTTCATCGGCGTGCTTGTCGTCATCGCTGTCATCGTCGTCTGGCGCTTCCTTGAGAGCGATGCCGGCCTGGCGATGCGCGCCACCGGCGCCAATGCCCGCATGGCCCGCGCGCAAGGCGTCGACACCAACCGACAGATCTATCTGGGCATGGCGATCTCCAACGCGCTGGTCGCCTTCGGCGGCGCGCTGTTTGCCCAGACCAACGGCTTTGCCGATGTCACTTCGGGCGTCGGCACCATCGTCGTCGGTCTTGCCGCCGTCATCATCGGCGAGACGCTGCTTGGCGCGCGCGGCATTCTGATCGCGTTGATCGGCTGCGTGCTCGGCTCGATCCTCTACCGCATCGCCATCCAGCTGGCACTGTCGACCGACATGCTCGGCCTGCAGGCCTCCGACCTCAATTTCGTGACGGCAGCACTCGTGACCTTTGCCCTCATCCTTCCCCGCCTGCGTCGCGGAGGTGCGGCATGATCAGCGTCAACAACATCCAGGTCGTCTTCGGCAAGGGCACGCCGTTGCAGAAGCAGGCGTTGAACGGCGTCGACCTGACGATCGAGCAGGGCTCCTTCGTTACCGTCATCGGCTCCAACGGCGCCGGTAAGTCGACGCTGCTCGGCGTGCTCGCCGGCGACGTGCTGCCGAGCGCCGGCCAGGTAACGATCGGCAAGACCGACGTGACCCGCAAGGGCACGGCTGCCCGCGCCGGCCTCGTCGCCCGCGTCTTCCAGGATCCGCTGACGGGCAGCTGCGGCGCGCTGTCGATCGAGGAAAACCTGGCGCTCGCCGCCAAGCGTGGCGAGGCCCGCGGCCTGACCGCCGCCCTCGGCCCGAAGCGCCGCGAGCATTTCCGCGAGCGCATTGCCGAACTCAATCTCGGGCTCGAGAATCGCATGGGCGACCGCATGGATCTCTTGTCCGGCGGCCAACGCCAAGCGGTTTCGCTGGTCATGGCAACGCTTGCAGGCTCGGAAGTGCTGCTGCTCGATGAGCACACCGCAGCACTCGACCCCGGCATGGCCGAGTTCGTGATGAACCTCACCCAGAAGATCGTTTCCGAGCGTAAGCTGACGACGATGATGGTAACGCATTCCATGCGCCAGGCGCTCGACTACGGCCACCGCACCATCATGCTACACGGCGGCGAGATCGTGCTCGACGTTGCCGGCGACAGCCGCAAGGAACTGCAGGTCGAGGACCTGATCGCCATGTTCCGCCGCATCCGCGGCCAGACGCTCGACGACGACGCGCTGCTGATCGGCTAAGTAACCGCCTTCAGGTTGCCCCTCACCTGCCGCCGGCATATTCTCCCCGTTCTCACGGGGAGAAGAGACAAGCGGTGATCGCTCGGCCGCCAGCCACCGGCCTAAGCAGCAATCGACCAGCCCTTCCAGGCTTGCCCACAACGCCGCTGGCGGCCGCGTTTCGCGCCGCACGGTGCGGCATGCGCTCTTCTCCCCGCCTGCGGGGAGAAGATGCCGGCAGGCAGATGAGGGGCAAGCCCCCGAAAACGCGTCCTACCGCGCCGTCGCCATGAAGATCTTCACCGCAAACACCGAGAAGACGCCGGCGAAGCTGAAGTCGAGCGCCCGCATCACGCCTTTGTTGCGCTGCAGCCAGGAGGCCAGCCAGTCGGCGGTGAAGACGACCAGCATGTTGACCGGCATGCCGATCGCAATGAACAGCATCCCGAGGAACAAAAGCTTGCCGGTGACCGAAGGATCGTCGGCGCTGACGAACTGCGGCAGGAAGGTCATGAAGAAGATGATGACCTTGGGGTTCAAGAGGTTCACCCAGAAGCCGGCAGAGATGTTCGCAAGTGCCTTGCCTTCCGTAGCCTCGACCTTCTGGACCGAGATGGTGGAGCCGTAGCGGATTGCCTGGATGGCGAGCCACAGCAGGTAGGCGGCGCCACCAGTTTTCAGGATCGTGAAGGCGGTGGGCGAGGCGGTGATCAGCGCCGAAATACCGAAGGCAACCAGCAGCGTATGCACGACGATGCCGAAGCTGGTCCCGAGCACGACGAAAAGCGCCGCCTTCTTGCCCTGCGCCAGCGCCCGGCTGATCGAAAGTGTCATGTCCGGGCCGGGCGTCGCCGCCAGAAGCAGCGTTGCTGCCGCGAAGGTGAAGAGGGTTGCAAGGCTCGGAATGAAGTCCATCGTCGGTCTCCGTGGCGCTGGGTCGCCTTGCGTAATCCCGCGCCTGCGCTTTTGCCAGCGGATTCGCGACATCCGGCGTTCTAACGCTTGTATCGCCGCAGGTTCTGGCTAAAGTGCCGCAGATTTGCACGCGGCATCGCCGCCCTCCCCAAGACCAGACGGACGGAAACCATGGCATCGCATAAAGACGTGAAAAAAGTCGTTCTCGCCTATTCGGGCGGCCTCGACACCTCGATCATCCTGAAGTGGCTGCAGACCGAACTCGGCGCGGAAGTCGTCACCTTCACCGCCGACCTCGGCCAGGGCGAAGAGCTCGAGCCGGCCCGCAAGAAGGCCGAGATGCTTGGCATCAAGGAGATCTATATCGAGGACGTCCGCGAGGAATTCGTCAAGGATTTCGTCTTCCCGATGTTCCGCGCCAATGCCGTCTATGAAGGCGTCTACCTGCTCGGCACCTCGATCGCTCGGCCGCTGATCTCCAAGCACCTGATCGACATCGCCAAGAAGACCGGCGCCGACGCGATCGCCCACGGTGCCACCGGCAAGGGCAACGACCAGGTTCGCTTCGAGCTTTCGGCCTACGCGCTGAACCCGGACATCAAGATCATCGCCCCCTGGCGCGACTGGTCGTTCAAGAGCCGCACGGACCTGCTCGAATTTGCCGAGAAGCACCAGATCCCGGTTGCCAAGGACAAGAAGGGCGAAGCGCCATTCTCCGTCGACGCCAACCTGCTGCACTCCTCCTCCGAGGGCAAGGTTCTCGAAGATCCGGCTCAGGAAGCCCCTGAATACGTGCACATGCGCACGATCTCGCCGGAAGCCGCTCCCGACAAGGCGACCGTCATCAAGATCGGCTTCGAGCGCGGTGACGCCGTCTCGATCAACGGCGTACGCCTGTCGCCGGCGTCCCTGCTTGCCAAGCTCAACGAATACGGCCGCGACAACGGCATCGGCCGCCTCGACCTCGTCGAGAACCGCTTCGTCGGCATGAAGTCGCGCGGCGTCTACGAGACCCCCGGCGGCACGATCCTTCTTGCCGCTCACCGCGCGATCGAATCGATCACGCTCGACCGGGGTGCTGCCCACCTCAAGGACGAGCTGATGCCGCGCTACGCCGAGCTGATCTACTACGGTTTCTGGTTCTCGCCGGAGCGCGAGATGCTGCAGGCGGCAATCGACAAGAGCCAGGAGCATGTGGAAGGCGAAGTGACGCTGAAGCTCTACAAGGGCAACGTCATGACCATCGGCCGCGAGAGCGACAAGTCGCTCTACTCCGACAAGCTCGTCACCTTCGAGGACGACCAGGGCGCCTACGACCAGAAGGATGCCGCGGGCTTCATCAAGCTCAACGCGCTGCGCCTGCGCACGCTGGCTGCGCGCAACCGCTAAACCGGCGCCGTCGAAAAACCAAGCCTCCGCGACCCGCTCGTGGAGGCTTTTTGTTGGCCTTACTCGGCCGCCTCGGGCAGCGGATCCTCGCGGTCAGCAGGCACGGCGAGCGGCCTCAGCCGAACCATGTGGCGGTACCAGAGATAGCTGAGGATGCAGACAAGCCCAAAGCTCGGGATGATCGTCCCGAGTGCCAGCACCGGCGCGCCGACCGCAACGGCAATCGCCCCGCCGAGAAGCCCTGAGCCCATCTGGACGAAGCCCATGACAGCCGAAGCCGTACCGGCGATATCCGGGAAAGGCGACATCGCCGCCGTCATCATATAGGGCATGACGAAGGCGATGCCGAAGGCATAGACGCCGATCGGCAGCATCACGGAAAGGAAGCTCGGTGAAAGCGCATGCATGGTATAGGCGAGTACGAGGCTGGCCGCACCGATGAACACGAGTCCCGCCGGTACCAGCGCCTGCGGCGTGAACCGCCGCATCAAGAGCCGCACCACCACGGTCCCCGAGAAGAACAGGCCCGACTGCATCAGCATGCCGACGCCGAACTCGGTCGGCGCCAGGCCGACTTCGTTGATCAGCACGAAAGGCAACATGGTCGCCCAGGCGTAGAGCGCACCGACCGCTCCGCCGATGACGAGAGTCGAGGAGATGAAGCGGCTGTCGCTCACCAAGCGCCGATAGGCCGCAAGGATCGGCTTCAGGTGGCCCTTGGCCGGATCCGGCGTCGAGGTCTCTGCCATGAAGAACTGCACGGTGAAGCAGGCCATGGCGGCAAAGCCGACCATCAGAAAGAAGATCGACTGCCAGCCGAAAAGGCCGAGCGCCAGCCCACCGAGGGTCGGCGACACCGCAGGCCCGAGCGCCAGCATCATGCCGATCATGTTCATGATCCGCGCAGCCTCAGTGCCTGTGAACTGGTCGCGCACGATCGCGCGTGCCACGGTCATGCCGACCGATGCGCCGATGCCCTGCACCAGCCGCCCGGCAAGCAACACCGCCACCGAAGGCGCAAAGGCGGCCATCAGGCTGCCGAAAAGATAGATCGCCATGAAGATCAGCGTCGCGCGACGCCGGCCGATGACGTCGGACAGCGTTCCGGAAACGAGCTGGGCAAAGGCAAAGCCGGCGAAATAGAGCGACAGCGTCATCTTGATCGCCGCCTCGCTGGAAGAGAAGGCGCGCACCAGTTCCGGCATCGCCGGGGTGTAGAGGGCCATGGAGACCGGGCCGAGCGCAACCAGGAAGGCGCCGATGATGCTCGTGCGCCGCTCGCTCATGCGCCGCGTCATCGCGAAGCTCCGGACTTCTCCTCGGTCTCCTTGCCGGCGAGGCACGGATCAAGCTCACGCAGGTTGTGGCGCAGGATGCGCAGGTTGGCACAGAGGACTTCGCGTGTCGCCTCGTCGAGCCCTGCCGTATAGGCGTTCATCATCTCGCGCAGTCCTACCATCAGCTCCGTGAGCAGAGGCGTGGCCTTTTCGGTGATCACGACATTCTTGGCGCGACGATCAGCCGGATCGGGCACGCGGGCGACAAGCCCCATCGCCTCCAGGCGGTCGAGATAGGCCGACAGCGTCATCGGCTCGATGCCCATGCGGGTGGCGATCTCGGCCTGCTTGATGCCTTCTGTCAGCGCCACCTGGATGAGCGTGCGCGCCTCGCCGGGCGTAATGCCCAGATCCATCGCATTGACCTTGCGATCGAAAGCCCCGCGCAAAAGGCGCGAGACGTCGGTCAACAGCATTCCGATGGTTTCGGATTCGAGTTTGAAGGGCATCCGGATCGTTCACAATTGAGATAATAAGTTTTACTTATCATATCTCCTGGAAACCTTCAACGCACCGGACGTTGTCGCTTAGCCCTCGAGTTCCTCGCGCAGCATCTCGAGTTCCAGCCACTCTTCTTCCATGCGGGCAAGATCGGCGCGCAGCTTCTCCAGTTCCTGGGCGAGTTTCGCAAAGGCGTTCGGGTCCTTGGAGAAGAGGTTGGGATCCGCCATCTTTTCCTCGCGCTTGGCGGCCTCCGCTTCCGCCTTGGCGATCTCCTTCGGCAGGTTTTCCAGCGCGAATTTCTGCTTATAGGAGAGCTTGCCCTTGGTCGCCTTCGGCGCCTCCGCGGCAGGTGTTGCTGCCTCGCTCGCCTTGGCCTTTTCCGCTTTCTCGGCCCTACGCTTCTCCTCGATCGCGCCCTTGCGCTGCGCCATCATGTCGGAGTAACCGCCGGCATATTCGATCCAGCGGCCGTCCGGCTCCTCGGGATTGGCCGGGGCAATCGTCGAGGTCACGGTGCGGTCGAGGAAGTCGCGGTCGTGGCTGACGAGAATGACTGTTCCGGCAAAGCCCGCAACGATCTCCTGCAGGAGGTCGAGCGTTTCGATGTCGAGGTCGTTGGTGGGCTCGTCGAGGATCAAAAGGTTCGTCGCCCGCGACAGGATGCGCGCCAGCATCAGCCGTGCCCGCTCGCCGCCCGAAAGCTCACGGATCGGCGTGCGCGCCTGCTCCGGCTGGAACAGGAAGTCCTTCATGTAGCCGGTGACGTGGCGCTGCTCGCCGTTGACGAGAAGATTGTCGCCGCGCCCGTCCGTCAGGTAGTGCGCCAGCGTGTCGTCGAGGTTGAGGTCTTCGCGCTTCTGGTCGAGCGTTGCCATTTCGAGGTTGGTGCCGAGCTTGACGGTGCCCGTGTCCGGCTCGATCTGACCGGTCAGCATCTTCAGAAGCGTCGTCTTGCCGGCGCCGTTCGGGCCGACGAGACCGATGCGGTCGCCCCGGTGCACGCGGATCGAGAACGGCGCGACGATGGTGCGGTCACCATAGGCCTTGCTGATCTTTTCGGCCTCGATCACCAGCTTGCCGGATTCCTTGGCGTCGGCGGCGGTTGCCTGCACGGTGCCCTGCGGCCCCTTGTGGCCGCGATAGGCTGCACGCATGGTCTGCAACTCGCCGAGGCGGCGCATGTTGCGCTTGCGTCGCGCCGTCACGCCGTAGCGCAGCCAGTGCTCCTCGCGCTCGATCGCCTTGCCGAGCTTGTGCTGCTCCAGCTCTTCGGCTTCAAGCACCTCGTCGCGCCAGGCCTCAAAATGGGCAAAGCCACGGTCGAGCCGCCGCGACTGTCCGCGGTCGAGCCAGACGGTTGCGGTCGACACCTTCTCCAGGAAGCGCCGGTCGTGCGAAATCAGAACCAGCGCCGAGCGGCTACGGATGAGCTCGTCTTCCAGCCATTCGATCGTCGGCAGGTCGAGATGGTTTGTCGGCTCGTCGAGCAACAGAATGTCCGGCTCGGGCGCCATGACGCGGGCGAGCGCCGCGCGGCGTGCCTCGCCACCCGAGAGCTGCTTCGGATCTTCCTCACCGGTGAGGCCCAGATGCTGCAGCAGGTAGGCGACACGGTAAGGATCGTCGCTCGGGCCGAGCCCCGCCTCGGCATAGGCCTGCACCGTGTCGTAGCCGTCGAAGTCCGGTGCCTGGTGCAGGTAGCGGATGGTCGCCGACGGATGACGGAACACCTCGCCCGTCTGCGCCTCGGCAAGCCCTGCAGCGATCTTCATCAGCGTCGACTTGCCCGAGCCATTGCGGCCGACGAGGCAGATGCGGTCGCCCGGCTCCACTTGAAAATTGGCGCCGGCAA
Source organism: Ensifer sp. MJa1 (assembly GCF_037026475.1). Classification (NCBI taxonomy): domain Bacteria; kingdom Pseudomonadati; phylum Pseudomonadota; class Alphaproteobacteria; order Hyphomicrobiales; family Rhizobiaceae; genus Ensifer; species Ensifer sp. MJa1. The sequence continues at coordinate 76,767 of NZ_JAKUMO010000008.1, forward strand.
GCAACGGCGTGCCGCCGAAGGTGAGGAAGATATCGTCGAGTTTCAGAATGGGAGGCGCCAAGGCTCAGGCTCCGGAAAGGTCATAGGGGCGGGCAAGCACGATGGCGCGTCCGCTCTTGAGAGTGAAGCGAAGGGGACCCTCCGCGACGTTGGAAACGGTTCGGGATGAGCCGAACGGCAAGGTGAAATCATCGAGCGGATAACGCGCATTGACGATCGAAAGACCGGTCAGCTCGGTCAAACCCAGCACGGAAAAGAGGCAGCCCTTCGGCAGATCGAGATCGAACGCTCCGGCAAGCAGCGGACAGGCCTCCTCCTCTCCCGAAGTCATGAGGACTGGAAGGCCGCGTTCGGCAAGAGCAACGGCCTGCAGCAGGTGCAGAAAGGCGTGGTCGCTGCGGGTGCCGCCAAGCGCACCGGCAAAGATCAATCGGTCGGCCCCACGCGACAGCGCGGCTTCAACCGCAATTTCGCCGTCCGTCGCCGCCTTTGCCGCCGGATAAGGCTCACGCGGCACGGCTGAGAATTCGGACAGCAGGGCTTCTTCGGTCGAGTCGAAATCACCCACCCAGACATCGGGCACCACGCCCAGGGTCCGCGCATGGCGCATGCCGCCATCGGCCGCGACGAAGCGGCTGTCACGGAGCTGCTCTGTCAGCCGGTCGGAGGGCGTCAACGCGCCGCCGAGAAGAATGGTGTAGGTGGATCGAGCCATGGCAAAGCCCATAGCGCAAAGGAGGGCAGAAGGAAAACGAAGAAACGCACAGCGCTACCCTCGTTTTGCAGCCGGATATCAATCGCTCTCGGCCACAACCTCGGAAGACAGCATGCCCGCATAGACACCGGGGGTAGAGTCCGGAATTTCGATCGCGCCGGCCACGCGTTCGTAGAATTTTGCCGGGCCGACGCCACCGATGACCGCATAACCGTAACCGGCATCCCGCATCGCCGTCAGGCTTTCCAGCAGCAGCACTTCGCCAATCCCCTGCCCGCGCATGCTTTCATCGACCCCCGTCGGACCGAAGAAGCCGAGCGCCGTCACGTCATGGCAGGCAAAGCCGACGACCCGGCCTTCGAAAACAGCGATGTGAATGCGCGTGGGGGTCGAGGAGAAAGCGCCTTCCGCCTCGCTCGCCCAACCGGCGCCAAACGTCTTTTCGATCCAGGAAACGACCAGGCGGCGCTCCGGCGCCATCGCGCGGCGAATGCTGATGCCTGGGCCAAGCCGCGACCGGGATTGCGACGGCAGGGCATAGAGTCGAACAAGCATATCGGGCATGACGGTCCTCCGCAGGGTCTTTGCACGCTGTCATAGCGCAGATGCCATCATGCGCAAACGCATGACGTGACGTCGCTTGGCAAGCATCACGGCCACAATCTCGACTTGCCATCAAACCGCCGTGGCGGTAAATCTCTTGCCGCTCTAACGGGGTGCCTCCCGACCGCATGGCGGCCGGAGGCTGAGAGGCGTCGAAACGCCAACCCGCGGAACCTGATCCGGCTCATACCGGCGGAGGGATTAGACGCGATCGCACCGATACGCCCTTTTCCCGTGCAACAACGAACTTTGGGAGAGAGGTGCTTTCCATGTCCAAGTTTTCACTGAAAATGTTTAGCCGGCTAGCGCTGGTAGCAACGGCTGGTCTTGTAACAGCCGGTACCGCTGCCGCGGCCGACAAGACGCTGACCGTCTACACCTACGAGAGCTTCATCACCGAATGGGGCCCCGGCGCCAAGGTCGCCGAGGCCTTCGAAAGGACCTGCGAATGCAAGGTCAACTATGTTGGCGTCGCCGATGGCGTCGAACTCTTGACGCGCCTGAAGCTCGAAGGCGAGGCTTCAAAAGCCGACATCGTGCTCGGCCTCGACACCAATCTCGTCGCTGAAGCCAAGGCCACCGGGTTCTTCGCGCCGCACGGTGTCGCCACCAAGGACCTGAAGGTCCCGGGCGGCTTCGCCGACGATACGTTCCTGCCCTATGACTACGGCCACTTCGCTGTCGTCTATGACACCGAAACGCTGAAGGCGCCGCCGAAGAGCCTCAAGGAATTGGTCGAAGGCGACGCATCGCAGAAGATCGTCATCGAGGATCCACGCACCTCGACGCCGGGCCTCGGGCTGCTGCTCTGGGTCAAGGCCGTCTATGGCGACGAGGCAGGTGCCGCCTGGGCGAAGCTTAAGGATCGCGTCCTGACGGTCACGCCAGGCTGGTCGGAAGCCTACGGCCTCTTCACCAAGGGCGAAGCGCCGATGGTGCTCTCCTACACCACCTCGCCGGCCTACCACATGGTCGCGGAAAGCACCGAGCGCTATCAGGCGGCGGCTTTCTCCGAGGGGCACTACATCCAGATCGAAGTCGCCGGCATGACCAAGAATGCCAAGGAGCCGGAACTGGCAAAGCAGTTTCTCGCCTTCATGACCGGCCCTGAGTTCCAGTCGATCATCCCGACCACCAACTGGATGATGCCGGTCGGCGCCACCAGCGAACCGCTGCCGGACGCCTTCAGCAAGCTGGTCAATCCGGAAAAGACCTTCCTTTTGCCATCGGAAGAGGTCGCGAAGAACCGCAAGGCCTGGATCGACGAATGGCTTGCCGCGATGAGCAAGAACTGAGGCCGGCTTGTTCGCGCTTCGCGAAAACCGCATGACTGTCGTCGCCGGGGCGCTTTGCCTCGGCGCCTTCCTGCTCTTCGTCAGCCTGGCGATCGCAGCCTTGCTCGCAGAGACCGGCGGCGCGAACGAGAGCACCCTGTTCGACGCCTATATCTGGCGCGTCACCCGCTTCACGCTCCTGCAGGCAAGCCTTTCCACTCTGCTATCCGTGCTCTTCGCGATACCCGTGGCGCGGGCGCTCGCACGGCGGCCACAGTTTTTCGGGCGCATCTGGCTGTTGCGGCTGATGGCGTTGCCGCTCGGCCTGCCCGTCCTCGTCGGCGCGCTCGGGCTGATCGAGATCTGGGGCCGCCAGGGGCTGTTGAATTCCGGCCTGCGCCTCATCGGACTGGAGCAACCGGTCAGCATCTACGGCCTGTTCGGCATCCTCATCGCCCATGTTTTCTTCAACATGCCGCTTGCGGCCCGCCTTTTCCTAGCCGGGCTTGAGCGCATTCCCGCAGAATACTGGCGCTCAGCCGCCAATCTCGGCATGCCCTCCCACGCGCTTTTCCGCTTCATCGAGTGGCCCGTGCTTCGCGGCCTGTTGCCGGGTGCGGCCGGCCTCGTGTTCATGCTCTGTGCCACCAGCTTCACCCTGGTACTGACGCTTGGCGGCGGGCCTGCGGCAAGCACGATCGAAGTGGCGATCTACCAGGCGCTCCGCTTCGATTTCGACCCGCCGCGCGCCATCGCCCTTTCTGGTCTGCAGATCGCCATCACCGGGCTGCTGCTGCTCATCCTTAGCCATCTGGCGACGGAACCGCAGCAGGGCATGACCGGCGGCCGCACCGTCCGCCGCTTCGATGGCGTGACATCGCTGTCACGCCTCAACGACGGGGTGTGGATCGCCCTGGCACTGCTGTTCCTCGCCGCGCCGCTGATCGCCGTCATCGCCTCCGGCCTTCAGGCCGACCTGCTCAAGCTCGCCCGCGATCAACATGTCCACCGTGCCCTGGCGACGAGTGCCGCGATCGCGCTCGGCTCGGCCCTGACTTCCGTGGCCATGGCAGCGGTGATGATCCGCACAGCTTCAACCATGGTCGCGTCACGTCACGCCGGGCCGTTTGCCCGCGGCTTTGCCGGCGCCATTGGTGCCAGTACCTCGCTCATCCTGCTGGTGCCTCCGGTGGTGCTCGGCGCCGGCTGGTTCCTCTTGCTTCGCCCCTTCGGCGACGTCGCGCGCTTTGCACCCGTCATCGTCGTGGCGATCAACGCGCTGATGGCGCTTCCTTTCGTCCATCGCATTCTGGCGCCGGCCATGGCGACCCATGCGGCGCGCTCCGGGCGCTTGACGGCAAGTCTCGGCATCCGCGGTTTCCATCGCCTGCGATGGATCGACTTTCCCGCCCTTCGCCGGCCATTGCTGATGGCGCTTTCCTTCGCCATGGCCCTGTCGCTCGGCGATCTTGGCGCCGTGGCGCTCTTCGGCTCGCAGGACATGGTCACCCTGCCCTGGCTGCTCTATAGCCGCATGGGCAGCTACCGGACCGCTGATGCCGCCGGTCTTGCCCTGTTTCTCGGGCTTCTGTGCCTGATCTTCACGATTCTCGGCACGGCGGAAGACGGCCGCCGGCCCGAAGGACGCAAAGCATGACCCATCCTGCCGCAGCCATAGAACTCCGTGACGTCGAGATCCGCTTCGAGACGACGACGCTGCAATTCGATTGCACCATCGCCACGGGCGGCATCGTCGCCGTCGCCGGCGCCTCGGGATCCGGGAAATCGACGCTCTTCCACCTAGTGGCCGGCTTAGAAGACCCCGACCGCGGCGAGGTCCGTATCCTCGGCCGGAACGTGACGACGCTGGCGCCGTCGGAGCGACCCGTCTCTATGATCTTCCAGGAGAACAACCTCTTCGCCCATCTCGATGTCGCGACCAATGTCGGCCTCGGCATCAGCCCGGCCCTGCGCCTGACGCCGGCCGACCGGGAAAAGATTGCCCACGCGCTCAGCCGTGTCGGTCTAGAAGGCTTCGAGCAGCGGTTGCCGCCGACGCTCTCCGGCGGCGAGCGCCAGCGTGTCGCGCTTGCCCGGGCGCTGGTACGACATCGCCCCGTTCTGCTTCTGGACGAGCCTTTTGCCGCACTGGACCCGGGCATGCGCGCTGGCATGCGCGCGCTGCTTGGCGAGCTTCACGCGGAAGAAGGCAACACGATCCTGATGATCACGCACCATCCCGAAGATGTGAAGGCACTGGCCGATCGCGTGCTTTTTCTCGACCGGGGGCGTATTATCGCCCATGACACGCTCGACCGCTTTCTTGAGCGGCGGGACAATGCGGCGATCGACCGCTTTCTTGGCAACGAATGATGGCAAGGACCGGGATTCTCGGCGCCTTCAGCCATTTGCCACAATTTGACCGCGACGCCATGCGACGCGCGAAACATCCGGCAGGCGCGAATATTCGCGCATCCGTTGCCGTGATACCACGGGGCAACTATTTCTACTGGGACAAACTAGGCAGGTGGCGCTGAAATCAGATACAGCAAGACCAGGGCTGACACAGTTACGGCAGATTGATGCTACCGGGCTGAAAAAGTAGGACTTTCGACGCCGCCGTTCCAATGTCTCGCTGAGTGCGGACGGTGCGGCGGACGGGAAACGGGCTGAGGCATGGAAAGGCATACAGTCATAAACGACCGGTTCCCGCCGAAACGCGGGCGAATGCCTGCACGCGCCGTGGTTGCATTGCTCGCGACCGCGCTTCTCTCCGCATGCCAGCCGCTGATCGAGCAGAGCTACGAGCCGACCGTCTCGCCCTCATCCAATCCGCAGATCGTCGACGAGGTCCAGAAAAACGATCCGCGTGCCAAGATGGGCGCCCGCGAGCATCCGCGCATCGTTGCGAGCTATGGCGGCGAATACAAGGACGCAAAGACCGAGCGACTGGTTGCCCGCATCGCCGGTGCATTGACCGCGGTCTCGGAAAACCCGCAGCAGTCCTACCGCATCACCATTTTGAATTCTCCGGCAATCAACGCCTTCGCTTTGCCGGGCGGCTATCTCTATGTCACCCGCGGCTTGCTGGCGCTGGCCAACGATGCATCGGAAGTCGCTGCCGTGCTCTCGCATGAAATGGCCCACGTCACCGCCAATCACGGTATCGAGCGCCAGCAGCGCGAGGAAGCCGAGGTGATTGCCAGCCGTGTCGTCTCCGAAGTGCTGTCTTCCGATCTGGCCGGCAAGCAGGCGCTGGCGCGCGGCAAGCTCAGGCTCGCGGCCTTCTCGCGCAACCAGGAACTCCAGGCCGACGTCATCGGCGTGCGCATGCTCGGCGAGGCCGGCTACGACCCCTACGCCGCGGCACGCTTCCTCGATTCGATGGCCGCCTATAGCCGCTTTACGGCCGTCGACCCGGAATCCGACCAGAGCCTCGACTTCCTCTCCAGCCACCCGAACGCGCCGCAGCGCGTCGACCTCGCGCGCCGCCATGCCCGCGCCTTCGGCCCGGAGGGCACCAGCGGCGATCGTGGCCGCGACTACTACCTCGCCGGCATCGACGGGTTGCTCTATGGCGACAGCCCCCAGGAAGGCTATGTGCGCGGCCAGACCTTCCTGCACGGCCAGCTCGGCATCCGCTTTGACGTGCCGGCCGGCTTCCAGATCGATAACAAGGCCGAAGCCGTTCTTGCGACAGGAGCAGGCGACATTGCCGTGCGCTTCGACGGCGTCGCCGACACCGGCGGACGAAGCCTGACGGACTACATCGCCAGCGGCTGGGTCACCGGCCTGCAGCCCGACACGATCCGGCCGATCAGCGTCAACGGCCTGGAAGCCGCGACGGCGCGTGCCTCTGCCGATCGCTGGGATTTCGACGTTACGGTTATCAGGATCGATACCCGCATCTACCGCTTCCTGACGGCGGTGCCGAAAGGCTCGGCCGCGCTGGAGGCGACCGCGAACCAGTTGCGCGGTTCGTTCCGCCGCATGACACCCTCCGAGGCGCAATCGCTGAAGCCATTGCGTATCCGGGTGGTGACGGTGAGGCCCGGTGAGACGATCGCGACGCTGTCCGCCCGCATGATGGGCACGGACCGCAAGCTCGACCTGTTCCGGGTGATCAACGCGATGCAGGTCACCTCGACGATAAAGCCGGGTGACAAGGTCAAGATCGTTGCCGAGTAAGGCCTACTGCATGTCTCCTTAAATCGACCTCGATTTAAGGAGAAAGACATGCAGCAAATCAAAGTGTTACAGCGACCTTTGCGCGTCTGATTAGACGCGCGGCGCTGTAGCTTAATCTTCGAAGGTTCCTTTGTGGCGCGCGGAACTTGCGGTCGTCTGCGGCCGTTGCGACACGCCTTGTCCGAAGCACTGCGCCACGGCACGCTCCCGCGCGCGCCAGTCGCCTGCGCCGGGTCGACAGCGTGCTATACGTCATCAGATCGCGCCAACGGGGATCACGCGGAGCCACCTGCGCGGCCCCAAGCCATCCGCGGCCTCAAGCCATCAATGAACGCCTGCCGTCAGCGCCGGTGCCCTGGTCGCAAGCGCTGCCCTGAGCTTTTCCAGTGCCCGTGTCTCGATCTGGCGAACGCGTTCCTTGGATATGCCGAGGTCGATGCCGAGCTCTTCGAGCGTGGCACCTTCTTCCGACAGCCGCCGGGCGCGAATGATCCGCATCTCCCGCTCGGTCAATGCGCCCAAGGCATCACGCAGCCAGATACGGGCGCGCTCACCATCGATCATGTCGCTGACCTGCTCGTCCGGAAGCGGCGCGTCGCTTGCCAGGAAATCCAGCCGTTCGCCGCCATCGGAATCGTTGCCGCCGACCGGCGCCTGCAGCGAGGTGTCACTGCCGGAGAGCCGCGCGTCCATGGTCTGGACATCAGCGATGCTGACCCCGAGGGCCGCCGCGATTTCCTCATGCATAGCTTGCGATGTAAGCTGCCTGTCGCCCTGTGCGAGCCGGGCGCGCAGGCGCCGCAGATTGAAGAACAACGCCTTTTGCGCCGAGCTGGTGCCGCCGCGAACGATCGACCAGTTGCGCAGGACATAGTCCTGCATCGACGCCCGGATCCACCAGGTCGCGTAGGTCGAAAAGCGCACTTCGCGGCTCGGCTCGAACCGGGCTGCCGCCTCCAGGAGGCCGATATGCCCCTCCTGCACCAGGTCGCCCATCGGCAGGCCGAAGTTGCGGAACTTCGCGGCCATCGAGATCACCAGCCGCATATGCGACATGGCAATCTTGTTGCGCGCTTCCTGGTCATTGTCGTTTCGCCAGGCCTGGGCCAGGGCGTGTTCCTCGTCGCGCTCGAGATAGGGCGCCTCCATAGCGATCTTGATCATCCGCCTGTCTGCAGTGAGAGTCTTCATCGGTCACTCCGTGACGGCGCCGGGCGCCTTTGCGTGTGAAGTCCAAATGGCCAGACGGGTGGTGGGGCGTCCGGCAGCAGGGGCGTCTGGCGCCGCAGCGTCGCGCTTGAAGAAACGACGCGGCGCCCTAGTTTCGAAACTACGAACCTGAACAGTGACGGATCACGGAACCAAGATCGCCCGGCCCGAAAGCGGCGCATTTCTGCCGGCCAATATAAATGCGCCCAGCCGCGAAAGGTTCCATTCGATCAAAGAAAAAGCCCGGCACGAAGTCCGGGCTTTTTTGTAGGCATTGCTGCGGGCAAAAGCGCTTATGCGGCTTCGTCCTGGGCGTCGTCTTCGTCGATCGTCTTGCCGCGCTTGGGGCCCTTGCTGAGGTTGGCTTCGACAAGGCGGACAGCTTCGGTTTCCGACATCTTGTTCACGGCAGCGATCTCGCGCGCCATGCGGTCGAGGGCAGCTTCGTAGAGCTGGCGTTCGGAATAGGACTGCTCAGGCTGGTTTTCGGCGCGATAGAGATCGCGGACGACTTCCGCGATGGAAATCAGGTCGCCGGAATTGATCTTGGCATCGTATTCCTGCGCGCGGCGCGACCACATGGTGCGCTTCACGCGAGCCTTGCCCTGCACAACCTTCAACGCGCGATCGACAAAATCGGTTTCAGACAGCTTGCGCATGCCGATGCTGACGGCCTTGGCCACCGGCACTTTCAGACGCATCTTGTCCTTCTCGAAATCGATGACAAAAAGCTCAAGCTTCATGCCGGCGACTTCCTGCTCTTCGATCGCTACAATCTGGCCGACACCGTGGGCCGGATAGACGATCGATTCACCGGTCTTGAAGCCCTGGCGTGTCGGAGATTTTTTCTGCTGGGTCGTCATTCGTTTCAAAAACTCCCTGTTTCGCGCCGGCCATTCTGGCCGGGGCCGGGTCAGTGAGGCCCGGGATAGACGGGGATACCGCCGGGTGGGTACATCCTGGTCCGTCCAAGGAACGCAAGCAGCCTCATCGAACGCGGTCACAACAGTGCAACGCAATGCTGCGTATTTGGGAAAACCGCGTTTTGGAGATCGTTTGCTTTCGTGATGGTTTTCGGGCGCGCAAAAACACCCTCTGTGGATCAGTAGAAGGAACCTATCACAAAAAAGTGCCGAAATCAATAATTTGCTGCATGGCGGCCATCAAGCCGCCATTCTCGCAACTGCGAGCACGGGACCCGTTTTCCCCAGCTTTGACTTGCGTGACCGTCGCCGCTTCGTCAGCACCGACGAACGGTCGCGGTCACTTCGCGTCAGTCGCCCTGGCCAGGTTCGGCAGAGAAATACTGCTCGTACTTCCCTTCGACGCCGTCCATCTCTTTCGCTTCCGGCATCGGATCGCGCTTGACGGTGATATTCGGCCACTTCGTGGCAAAATCAGCGTTCAATTTCAACCACATATCAAGACCCGGCTCGGTATCCGGCTTGATCGCCTCGGCGGGACATTCCGGTTCGCAAACGCCGCAATCGATGCATTCGTCGGGATGGATGACGAGGAAGTTCTCGCCCTCATAGAAACAATCCACGGGGCAGACTTCAACACAGTCCGTATACTTGCAGCGAATGCAATTGTCGGTCACGACATACGTCATGAGGTACTCCAGCCGATGCTCACGTTTGATGGCAGACGGCAATCAATGGTGATGCTCGTCGTCCGCGCATGCTAGGAATGTCCGGCGCGCATAGCTGCCGAAGCAGGCCCGATGCACCCAACGTGGGTTGTCAGGTAAAGGCTTTATGGACCCTTTGCAAGAATATTCAATGCGCGAAACGCCGCGGAAAAGGCAGAGTTTTCTAATCCTCGCCCGGATCGAAACCGGACTTTAGCCGATCGGTTTCCCGCCGCTCTTTCTTTGTCGGGCGCCCGGCGCCACGGTCGCGCGTTGCGAGATCAAAAGCTGACAGCTTTTCCCTCGGCTGCTCCGGCGTCAGGTCGTCGTAGAGCAGCCGCGCCTCCTCGAACGGACCGCGCCGTTCCCCCGGCGCCAGAACGCGCACCACGAGGTCACGGCGATCGAGAGCGAGTTCGAGCACGTCGCCCGTCTTCACCTGAAACGAAGACTGCGTCACACGCTGCTCATTGACGGCAACACGGCCGTCCTCGATCGCTTTCTGCGCAAGCGACCGGGACTTGATCAGCCGCGTGAAGAACAGCCACTTGTCGAGACGCTGGCGTGAGGCCGGGTTGGACGCGGGCTGTTTCTCCATGGTCTTCCTACTTCTTCATCTGCTCCTTGAGAGCAGCAAGCTTGGCGAAGGGTGAATCCGGGTCCACCGGCTTCTCGCGGCGCGGCGGGCGCGCCTCGAATTTGGCCTGGTTCGGCTTGCCGCCGCGGTCGTGACGATCGTGGCGATCGCCACGCTCCTGGCGCTGGCCGCCCTCGGGCTTACCGCCCTCATGGCGCTTGCCGCGTGCGGCCTGGCCGCCCTTGCGGCCGCCGTCACGCCCCTCGTCACGGCCCTGGCCGTGACGCTGGCCACCGCCGCGACGGTGTTCACCTTGCGGACGGCCGCCCTGGCGCTGGTTGTCCTGGCGGGTGCCGGGACGCCACAGGAGGACAGGCTTGGCTTCGGCGGGTTCGCCACCTTCAGCAGCCTGAGCTTCGGCTGACTGCGCGTCGATCGAGGCTGCAGCAGCTTCGGCTTCGCCGGCAGCAGCTTCCACGACCACCGTCTCGGCTTCGACCGCGCCGTCAGCGGCGTCCGCATCGTCTACCGCAACCGGTTCGGAGACAGCCGCGGCAGCGGTCGCCGTGCCATCCTGGCCGGCGAGGAAGGCTACGGCTTCTTCCGCCTTGACGCTGTCGGCCCTATAGCCGAGCCCCTTGAGGATCTCTTCCATGTCGTCCGGCGTCGCGCCGAGGATCGACAGCATCGACGTGGTCGCCGTGAATCGACGGCCGTCATAGGCGCCTTCCGGACGCGGCTGGGTGCCGGGCTTCCACTGCAGGAGCGGACGGATGATGTCTGCCAGGCGCTCCAGGATATCGATGCGTACCGCGCGTTTTCCGAGGAAACGGAAACCGGCGAGCTTGTAGAAGGTGCGCTCGAAGGACGGATCGGTGACAACAGAAGTGCGGCCGGCCGCCAGCATCGGGATGAGGTCACCGTAGCCGGGCTTGTCGAGGCCGTCGTTCTTCAGCGCCCAGAGAAGCGTGATGAGTTCGGCCGGAGCCGGCTTCAGCAGTGCCGGCAAGAAGATATGGTAGGCGCCAAAACGGACGCCGTACTTGCGGATCGAAGCGCGGCCGTCCTGGTCGAGCGACTTCACCTCGTCAGCGACATCGCGACGGAAGAGCACGCCGAGGTTCTCGACAAGCTGGAAGGCGAGGCCCTTGGCCAGGCCCTCAAGATCCTCAGCGCGCGAAATATCGTCGAGCGGCTTCAAGACCGTGCCGATGTGGTGGTTCACGAAGCGCTCGATGCGGGCGAGCACGTGCTCGCGGGCATTGGCCTGCAGCTGATCGTCGGCAAGAAGGATGACGCGCGGCCGCATGACATGGTCGCTGGCCGCAAGGCGCGCCACGGGATCGCCGAGCCAACGGACGAGACCATCCGACGACAGCGCCAGGTCATTGTTGCCGGACGCATGCAGACGGGCAGCCCGCGCTTCGAACTCGAGCGCCAGCGCCTTCTGCGCAGCACCCTGCACAGCCTTGGCATCCGGACCGTCGCCGCCGGTCGCCAGCGTAAACCGGAAACCGGTTAGTTGTCCTACGTGATGTCCTTCGACGAAGACATCACCATTCACACTGATTTCAGCTTCCAGCATAGCATTCTCTCTCAGGCGCTTCATGAGCACAGATGTCCTGCGATCAACAAAGCGTTTCGTCAACCGTTCATGTAGTGCGTCGGACAATCGATCTTCAATTTCCCGCGTCTTTTCTTGCCAGTGTGTCGGATCGGCCAGCCAGCCCGGCCGGTTCGACACATAGGTCCAAGTCCTGATCTGCGCGATTCGCGCCGAAAGTGTGTCGATCTCACCATCGGTATGATCGGCACGCCGAACCTGCTCAGCCATGAAATCCTCGTTCACCGTACCGCGGCGAACCAGATCTGCGTAGATCGTCGAGATCAAATCCGCGTGCTGAGCCGGCGTGATGCGCCGGTAGTCAGGCAGCGCGCAGGCCTCCCAGAGCTTTTCCACCCGCTCGGCATTGGTGGTGATGTCGACGACTTCGGGGTAGCGCGCCAAATGCTCGAACGCCTGCTGATCTACCGCAGGTAGCGCACGGGCAAGGCCCGGGACCGTGGGCGCAGCATCGAGACTTTTCTTCAAGCCGGCAAGCGACGAGTAGTCGAATGCTTTCGAGCGCCACTGCAGCACCTTCACCGGATCGAACTCATGCGCCTCGATGCGGTGGACGAGCTCGTTGTCGAACGGATCGACCCGGCCGGTCACGCCGAACGTGCCGTCGCGCATGTGGCGGCCGGCGCGGCCGGCAATCTGCGCCAGCTCGGCCGGGTTCAGATGGCGGAACTGGTAACCGTCGAACTTGCGATCCTGGGCAAAGGCGACGTGGTCGACGTCAAGGTTCAGGCCCATGCCGATAGCGTCGGTCGCCACCAGATACTCGACGTCGCCTTCCTGATAGAGCGCGACCTGGGCATTGCGGGTGCGCGGCGAAAGCGCGCCGAGCACCACGGCGGCACCGCCACGTTGGCGGCGGATCAGTTCGGCAATCGCGTAGACCTCGTCGGCCGAAAACGCGACGATCGCCGAGCGATGCGGCAGCCGGGTGATCTTCTTCGAACCGGCGTAGAGCAGCTGCGACATGCGCGGCCGCTCGACCACGGTAATGCCGGGCAGCAATTGCTCCAGGATCGGCCGCATCGTTGCAGCCCCCAGAAGCAGGGTTTCGCCGCGCCCGCGCAGGTGCAACAGCCTGTCGGTGAAGATATGGCCGCGCTCCAGGTCGCCGGCAAGCTGGACTTCGTCGATCGCGACGAAGGACGCTGTCGTCTCGCGCGGCATGGCCTCGACGGTGCAGACCGAATATCGTGCGCGATGCGGCGTGATCTTCTCTTCGCCGGTAATCAGCGCGACGTTGTGGTGCCCAACCTTCTCGACGAGACGCGTATAGACCTCGCGCGCCAAGAGTCGCAACGGCAGACCGATGACACCGCTGTCATGGGCGACCATGCGCTCGATCGCATAATGCGTCTTGCCGGTATTGGTTGGCCCGAGCACCGCAGTTACACCGCGGCCGCTCAGGATCATGGGGTGAACGGACACGTCATCGATCCCGGGCATTCTCAAGATTACGGCAGCGTCTTTTCACGCTGGCGGCAAACACATGCCCACGCGCCGAGCCAAACGCAAGGGGCGCAGACAACTAAAACCATTCAGCAGCGCTTTCCGCACCGCCACACCAGCTGTTGTGGCCGGCGCAGCCGGCATGTGGAACAGCCGTGGAACGAATCGGAGACGAATCGCAGACCCTGTGTGATTCACTGTATGTTCACGACTACATTTAGATTTCAACGACGAAGATTGCACCACATGCTGAATCTGGCGGCGACTCTGTGCTTTGTCGTCTGCGGCATGCGCCAAAATTGCCGGTTTGGCGGTCCGACAGCCCCAAGGATTCGGAATCCAAGACTCTGGAAAGCCTGGAAAATTTTTAACGAATTTGGCTGGAGATTCGCCGAAGCAGGAGAATGAGAATCGCTCTTGGCCACCGCCCTCAAAGCGGGAAGATCTGACGGCGACTCGTCGGGCGCGTATAAGTCCGCTTTTGTTCTCCACAAGATCTAGTAGGCGGGGTGCGCTCCGACAACCGATTGGCCGACCCGGTTTCAGCGATTTGGCACCGCCGAATCCGCGCGACTGCCTGCGGACCGGCATGAAAAACGGCGCCTCGAAGGGCGCCGTTCAACAGCATTCGGCACGTGTTCGGATCAGACGAAAAACTGTCCGCCGTTCGCCGAAATCGTCGAGCCGGTGATGAAGCCGGCATCGTCGGAGGCGAGGAACACGACGCAGCGAGCGATTTCTTCCGGCTCGCCGAGGCGGCCGACCGGGATCTGCGGGATGATCCGCTCGTTCAATACCTTCTCCGGCACCGCCCGCACCATCTCCGTGCCGATGTAGCCCGGGCAGATGGCATTGACGGTGATGCCCTTGGCAGCGCCTTCCTGGGCGAGCGCCTTGGTGAAGCCGAGATCACCGGCCTTGGCAGCGGAATAGTTGGCCTGGCCCATCTGGCCCTTCTGGCCGTTGATCGACGAGATGTTGATGACACGGCCGAAGCCACGGTCACGCATCGCCGACCAGAGCGGATGGGTCATGTTGAAGAGACCGGTCAGGTTGGTGCCGATCACCTCGCCCCACTGCTCCGGCGTCATCTTGTGGAACATCGCGTCCCGGGTGATGCCGGCATTGTTGACCAGGACCTCGACCGGGCCGAGATCGGCCTCGACCTTGGCAATGCCTTCAGCGCAAGACTGATAGCTGGAAACGTCCCACTTGTAGACCGGGATGCCGGTATCCTGCTTGAAGGCCTGAGCCTTCTCGTCATTGCCAGCATAGTTGGCGGCCACCCTATAGCCGGCATTCTTGAGTGCGATGGAAATTGCAGCACCAATGCCGCGCGACCCACCCGTGACCAATGCTACCCTGCTCATGTAAGCCTCCCACTTGATCAGTTCAGTTTCTCGAATGCCTTCTTCATCAGCTTTTCGCCGACCTTTTGTCCGTCGATTTCGGCAGCAGACTGAAATTGCGGCGTCGAAAGCACGGATACTCCCACATCGCACTTTGTCAGCGCGAGGTTCATCATCAGGCTGGTGAGCTGAACCAGCGACGCCTTCAGCGCGCCACTGTCATCCTTCAGCGCAGCAGCCATCATGTCCTTGAAAACGACCTCGTCGTCAGAAGTCGTATGTTCCAGCATGCACTCGACCTGCCGCGCCTCATCAAGAGGCGCGGGATTGGCATGTGCAGATACGATCGGCGAACCGGCCAGCAAGAGGGAAAACGGAACCCACCTGGCGCTGTTCATGCCATCAAACCGACTAGAGCCGTTCGACGCACATGGCGACGCCCATGCCGCCACCGATGCAGAGCGTTGCAAGCCCCTTGGAAACGCCGCGGCGCTTCATCTCGAACAGCAGCGTGTTGAGCACGCGGGCGCCGGACGCACCGATCGGATGGCCGATGGCGATCGCGCCGCCGTTGACGTTGACGATCGACGGATCCCAGCCGAGGTCCTTGTTGACCGCGCAGGCCTGGGCGGCAAAGGCCTCGTTGGCTTCGACCAATTCGACATCGCCGATCGCCCAGCCGGCTCTCGCCAGCGCCTTGCGCGAAGCCGGGATGGGCCCGGTGCCCATGACCTGCGGATCGACGCCGGCCGTCGCCCAGGAAACGATCCGGGCGAGCGGCTGGATACCGCGCTTGGAAGCCTGCGCCTCGGTCATCAGAAGGGTTGCAGCAGCACCGTCGTTGAGGCCGGATGCGTTGCCGGCGGTGACGGTGCCTTCCTTGTCGAAGGCCGGACGCAGCTTGGTCATCTGGTCGAGCGTCGCACCATGGCGGATGTATTCGTCCTGGTCGACGGTAACGTCGCCCTTACGGCCCTTGACGATGAAGGGAATGATCTCGTCGGCGAAACGCCCGGCCTTCTGGGCGGCCTCAGCCTTGTTCTGCGAGGCGAGCGCGAAAGCGTCCTGCTCCTCGCGGCTGAGCTGCCACTGGCGGGCGACATTTTCGGCCGTGATGCCCATGTGATAGCCGTAGAAGGCGTCGGTGAGACCATCCTTGATCATCGTATCGATCATCTTGAAGTCGCCCATCTTCACGCCGCCGCGCAAGTGCGAGCAATGCGGCGCCATCGACATGGATTCCATGCCGCCGGCGACGATGATCTCTGCATCACCGGTTGCAATCTGCTGCATGCCGAGGGCGACTGCGCGCAGGCCAGAGCCGCAGAGCTGATTCATGCCCCAGGCGGTTTTCTCCTGCGGGACGCCCGCCTTCATCGCGGCTTGACGCGCCGGGTTCTGGCCTTCGCCGGCCTGCAGCACCTGGCCGAGGATCACCTCGTCGACCTCGCCGGCTTCGACGCCGGCGCGCTCGAGCACGCCCTTGATCACGGCCGCGCCGAGTTCATGCGCTGGCGTATTGCCGAAAGCGCCGTTGAAGGAACCGACCGCCGTACGGGCGGCGCTGGCGATCACGATGGAGGGATTGCTCATGGGACGTTTCCTCAGATCTTCTTGCCTAATGGAGGCAGACTGGCAAAGCGCGCGGCGCAAGTCAAACGCCTTGATGCGCTGCCACAAAACCGTCATCTGAGGTTGAACCGCAAGATTTCGCACTTGCGTCGCCGCAACGCACAAAGACATTGTCAGCAGCGCTCTTTTGCGGATACTCTGAAAAACGCAATAAAGACGGGACGATGGGTGAGAGGAGACCCTGATGGCGAAGCACGAAGGCCAGATCGTTATAAAAAAATATGCGAACCGGCGGCTCTACAACACCGGGACCAGCACCTATGTCACGCTCGACGACCTGGCAGTGATGGTGAAGAAGGGCGAGGATTTCGTCGTCCAGGATGCCAAATCCGGCGAGGATATTACCCATTCCGTCCTGACGCAGATCATCTTCGAGCAAGAATCGAAGACCGGCAACACGCTGCTGCCGATCTCGTTCCTGCGCCAGCTCATCTCGTTCTACGGCGACCAGATGCAGATGGTCGTGCCAAGCTATCTCGAGCACTCGATGCAGGCTTTTACCGAGCAGCAGTCGCAGATGCGCGAGCAGATCAACAAGGCCTTCGGCGACACCCCGCTTGGCAAGAACCTGCAGGTTCCGCTGCAACTTGTCGAAGAGCAGGTCCGTCGCAACACCGAGATGTTCCATCAGGCGATGCAGATGTTCTCGCCGTTCATCACCGCCGCTCCGGTCAAGGAGACCAAGAAGGCGGAAGCCAAGGACATCGACGAGCTCAAGGAGCAACTCCGCGCACTCCAGACCAAGCTCGACAATCTCGGCTGAGCCCAGCCGCTATCAATGTCCGCGAGATTGAGCACGGGTCGCCCCCGTGCTCGAATGATCAACTTGATCCAAAATTTCGTGCAGGCAGTCTCCCAGGAGACTAGGCGCGCCACCCGACGCCCACGACGGGCCGCGGCTTCAAAGCCCGATCGACACATCCCGGCCGGCCGAGCGCATCGAGACGGCGAAGCCGGCGATGACGTCGATGAAGCTGATCGTCATCAGGATGAAGAAGAGTTGCGTCGCTGCCGGCGCCAGCAGCAGGAATTCGATCAGAAAGACGATAAAAAGCACCATCGACAGAAGGTGATCCATCAGCGCGCGCGAGCTCGTGCGCGTAGCCTTCAACAGTTCGACGAAGAGCAGGATCAGCGCCCCGACGATCAGGAGGTCTCCGAAGCGCATCGTCCAGGTCGCACCTGAAAGCATCGAGAGCGAAAGCATCTCGGCGTTAAGCCCGGCAATGCCGCCGAACATTCCGATCATAGCGAGATTGTACACTGCGAACGGCAGGATCAAGAGCGGGACGGCAGCAAGCATCGGGCACGGACTCCTTGGCCGCATCAGCGGCTTTTCCACGATAGGACGCCAGTCGTAGCACCACGTCCGAGCAAGAAAATGTCAGATGCAAAACAAAAGGGCCGGCAAAGCCAGCCCTTTATGACTTAATCCGCAAAAGGAAACGCTTATGCGTTTTCCTTCGGGGTCAGAACCTGACGGCCACGGTACATGCCGGTCTTCAGGTCGATGTGGTGCGGGCGGCGCAGTTCGCCGGAGTTCTTGTCTTCGACGTAGGTCGGAGCCTTGAGGGCGTCAGCGGAACGGCGCATGCCACGCTTGGACGGGCTCGTTTTTCTTTTCGGTACAGCCATTTCATTCTCCACTTATCGGGCAAACACTGTTCAGCAGCCGAAATGGCCGTGTAAAACAGATGTCAATCACGGAAATTTGGCGCGCTTATACATGGCCAACTCCCGTTTGACCAGTCCCCAGCGGCAATTTTTCGACTCGGCCCATTCAAACCTCGTCTTCGGCAACGACCCAGGCTTCCGCGCGGGCTGCCTCTTCCCATTTCCGGAAAGCGGGGTGTGCCTTCACGCGCTCCATGTAACCGAGCGTTTCTGGATCCGCAACGAGATCATAGACGTCGAAGCGGTTGACCACAGGAGCATACATCGCATCGGCCGCGCTGAAAGCGCCGAAGAGGAACGGGCCACCGGAGCGGGCAAGCGCCTCCTTCCAGATCTGTTCGATACGGGCCACGTCAGCGCGAATATCTGCCGCGGCGTCGAGCGCCTGCTTCTGTCGACGAATGTTCATGGGGCAGGCACCGCGCAGCGCCCGAAACCCCGAGAGCATCTCCATCGAATAGCTGCGCGCCCGGGCGCGTGCCTGACCATCTGACGGCCACAGGTCGGCATCGGGGAAGAGTTCCGCGACGTATTCGATGATCGCCAGCGATTCCCAGACGAGAAGATCGCCATGGCGCAGCAGCGGCACCTTTCCGGTCGGCGAGATCGCGCGGATCTCGGGATTTCCGGCGGCGAAATCGAAAGGAATGACCACGTCCTCGAAATCGATTCCAGCGGCTGTCAGTGCCAGCCAGGGCCGCATCGACCAGGACGAATAGTTCTTGTTGCCGACATAGAGAGTAAGTCCGGTCATCTGTTTTCCTTGGTTGCTGGCCTGGAACGCCGTGCGTTCAAACGAACTCACAAGGGACGCTCCAGCACTCTGATTTTAGAGCATCCCGCTTTCAAGCGATTCCACTTGAAAGCGGGATGCTCTGGCCCGAAAAAACGATCAGTTCCTCGAAATGGTTCATGTCCTCAAACGAGCAGAAGGCCGGCGGATCGAGTTCGATCACCGGTGTCTGCTGACGGAGAAAGGCAAGTTGCTCGTTCAGCATCACCTGCCAGCGCGGCAACGCTGCATCGTCCAGCCAATCGATGGGATAGGCGTAGGTGATGTGGAATTCGTAGTCGTCATGATCGGGATGGCGATAGCCAAAGCCTTCAGCGAAGGCATCGCGCCAACGTTTCAGGCACGAGCGGTCGGCGGCGCTGTCGCCCTCGAGCGTGAGGCCGGTCGGTGTGATATCGGTCACCCGGGCGCGAAAAGGCTCCAGCGGCGCAAAATCCTCGAGCGCCGTGCGATAGTGCTCGGTCATCGCGTCGATCGGCGTGTCGAGCGCGATGTCGGCAGGCCAGTAGGGCAACCTGCGGCGATATTCGATGATGCCCTGGAAAATCGTCATGTGCAGACTGGACGGATGCGTGAAGGCAAACTGCCGGGCCTCGGGCATCGCCATCAAGTGCTCGCGCACGGCGAGCACGGCCGTTTCGGAAACTGATCCGGCAGCGACGTGGGAGACAACCGTGTTGCCTGGCTCGCGCAGAAAACGACCATCCGCAGTGTAGCGCGTTCCCAGATGTCTTGGCGGCGCCTGGTTGGCGCTGCGGCCGAAGGCGAGAAGCGACGGGGAAATAAAGGTCATGGGGTGATCGGGCCTTCTAGAGTGGAGAGAGGCCCGGATGGCAGAACTCTACTACGCCAGGATGACATCGCCCGGCTGCGGCATCCAATGAAAAGGTCTGATCTCAATCATAAAGGCAGGTGATGTAGCCGCCCGAGCGGCTGGCGCGGCGCTCGATCAGGTTCGCCAGGCGCTTGAGCCCCCGGCCGGGCTTGCCGGCGTTGCGCTCCTTCGGATTGGGCAGCGACACCGCAAGCAGGGCGGCCTGCCGGCGTGACAGGTTGGCGGCAGAAACCCCGAAGTGGTGGCGAGCCGCCGCCTCGATGCCGTAGATCCCGTCACCCCATTCGGCGATGTTCAGGTAGATCTCCATCATCCGCCGCTTGCTCCAGACGAAATCGGCGGCAACCGCCAGCGGCAACTCCATCCCCTTGCGCAAGAACGAGCGGCCGTTCCACAGATAGAGGTTCTTGACCGTCTGCATCGGTATGGTGCTGGCGCCGCGGGTAGATTCGCCTTCGAGCGCATCTTCGACGACGCCGCGCATCTGCCCCCAGTCGACGCCGCCATGGGCGCAGAACTGGCCGTCCTCCGACATCATCACCGACTGTACGAGCACCGGCGCGATATCGTCGAACTCGACCCATTGGCGATCGTAGCCGCGCAACAGGACAAGGTCGCGCAACATCAGCGTCGAGACGGGGTGGATGAACTCGACGAGATAGAGAACAATCAGTGCATAGGGCAGGACCAGGAAGCCGAGGACTGCAAGCACGATCTGGCGGCGGCGGGTCCGCAATGTCCGTCGGAGCGAAGACCAGCGACTAGAAGGCACCTCGCCCTCCTCGCGCGCTTCCGGAACGACGTTCACGGCCTGACTGTCCACCTCACTGTCCATCCGCTTCTCTTAGTGTATAGGCCGGCAAAGTTGAACGGCCTTTCTGGCAAAAGGCAAGGCGCACGCGTCGCTGTCCCATAGAAAGCGCGCCGCTGCGACACGAATCCCCGTTGAAAGGCCTCATCGCTCATGCCAAAGAGCGCTGCATGAGACAGGACACACCGACTTTCGCCAGCCGGCTTGCCGGCAATGCCCGCGCCGTCGAAGCTCTGCTCGAGCGCCTGCTCGACGCCGCGACCGAGGTGGACGAGATCGCGCGCCCGGCAAACCTGCTCGCTGCCATGCGGCACGGCGTGCTGAACGGCGGCAAGCGGCTCCGCCCCTTCCTGGTGATCGAATGCGCCGATCTCCTCGGCGGCAACCGTGATGCCGCCTCACGCGTCGGCGCTGCACTCGAATGCGTGCATTGTTATTCGCTCGTCCACGACGACCTGCCGGCGATGGACGACGACGATATCCGCCGGGGGCAGCCCACCGTGCACAAGGCCTTCGACGAGGCGACCGCGATCCTTGCCGGCGACAGCCTGCTGACCTTCGCCTTCGACATCATCGCCGGCCCGGAAACGACGCTGACGGACACCCAGAAAGTGGAATTGATCCTGGCGCTCGGACGCGCCGCCGGCCACGGCGGCATGGCCGGTGGACAGGCGCTCGATCTGGCCGCGGAAAAGAACGCGCCCGACGAGGCCGGCATCGTCACGCTGCAGGCGATGAAGACAGGGGCTCTCATCCGCTTCGCCTGCGAGGCAGGTGCCATCGTCGCCGGCGCTTCCAAGGACGATCGCGCGCGGCTTCGCGCCTTCGGCGAAAAGATCGGCCTTGCCTTCCAGCTTGCCGACGACCTGCTCGACCTCACCGCCGATGCCGAGACCATGGGCAAGGCGACCGGCAAGGACGCCGCCCGCGGCAAGGGCACGCTGGTCGCTCTGCATGGGCAGGCCTGGGCCGAGCAGCGACTGGAGCAGCTTGTCGCAGAAGCCGAAACCCTGCTCGCACCCTATGGCGAGCGATCGCCCATTCTCATTGAAACCGCCCGTTTCGTCGCCAACCGCAGGAACTGACCCCGTGAGCAAATACTGGTCGCCGATCGTCTCCAAGCTGAAGCCATATGTGCCAGGCGAACAGCCGCGCATCGACAACCTCACAAAGCTCAACACCAACGAGTGTCCCTATGGCCCTTCTGGCAAGGTGATCGATGCGATCCGCGCGGCGGCGAGCGATGACCTGAGGCTCTATCCCGACCCATTGGCGCTGAGGCTGCGCCAGACGATCGCGGCACGCTACGGCGTGACGGCCGAACAGGTCTTCGTCGGCAACGGTTCCGACGAGGTGCTGGCGCACATCTTCGCGGGCCTGCTCAAGCACGACGCGCCGCTGCTTTACCCGGATATCTCCTACAGCTTCTATTCGACCTATGCGCGGCTCTTCGAGATCGACGCGGTCGAAGTGCCGCTGAACGATCGCTTCGGGATCGATCTCGCTGACTATGACCGCCGTTGTGGCGCGATCATCCTGCCGAATCCGAACGCGCCGACCGGCATCGTCCTGCCGCTCGCCGACATCGAACGGCTGGTCGCGAGCCATCCAGACCAGCCCGTCGTCATCGACGAGGCCTATGTCGATTTCGGCGGCCAGTCGGCAGTGGAACTGGTTTCGAAATACGAGAACCTGCTGGTCGTGCAGACCTTCTCCAAGTCGCGTGCGCTAGCCGGCCTGCGCGTCGGTTTCGCCATCGGCCAGCGCCCACTGATCGAGGCGCTGGAACGCGTCAAGGACAGCTTCAACTCCTATCCGCTCGGCCGCCCGGCCCAGGCCGGCGCCACTGCCGCGATCGAAGACGAGGCCTGGTTCGACGAGACCCGGGCAAAGATCATTGCGTCACGCGAGCGCCTGACGGCGGATCTCACCGCGCGCGGCTTCGAGGTTCTGCCGTCAGGCGCCAATTTCGTCTTTGCCCGCCATCCGGATCATGCGGGCGACACCCTGATGAAGGCGCTGCGCGAACGCGCCGTGCTGGTGCGCCATTTCGCCAAGCCTCGCATTTCCGATTTCCTACGCATCACCATCGGTACCGATGCGGAATGCGCCCGGTTGATCGAAGCGCTCGACGAGATCCTCTGAGATCTTGTCACCGTCACATTTCGCCGTTTCAAACAGGCGATGAACTGATCTAGCCTCCGGCGACCGAGCCGGAGCTTTTCTCGCATGTTCGACCCGACGCCCTATCTACCGCAGCTTCTCGTCGCCTGGACCGCTTACCTGATCGCGACGGCATCGCCGGGGCCTGCGATCCTCGCGATCATCACCACCTCGGTCAGTGAGGGGCGAAAGGCGGGTCTGGCGCTCGCCTTCGGCGTACTCACTGGCAGCTACACCTGGGCAATGCTGACCGCGTCCGGCCTCTCGGCGCTGATCCGCGCCTATGGACACGCGATCATTGTCTTGAAGATCGCCGGTGCCTGTTATCTGTTCTGGCTCGCTTACCATGCGCTGCGCGCCGCCATGCACAGCGACAAGACGCAAATCGTGCCGGTGGCGAAGGCGCAGACTTCGCTGAAACGGCTCTATCTCAAGGGTTTAGGCATCCACCTGACCAACCCGAAGGCGATCTTCTCCTGGATCATGCTGGTCTCGCTCGGCATGCCGGAGGGGGCACCGGTCGGCGTTACCGCCACCTTCATCGGCGGCTGCATGGTCTTGGGCCTGATGACCTTCTGCGGCTTTGCGATCGTCTTTTCCCTTTCGCCGGTGCACCGCGCCTATCTGAAATCCAGACGACTGATCGAAAGCCTGATGGCCGGATTCTTCGCCTTTGCCGGGCTGAAGCTGCTGACGTCGCGCCTATAGCTCGAACCGCGCGCATCCCAGCGGGACGCACGTCGTTGCATTCGAGATTTCTTGAAGTAGGCCGCAACAAAGTGCGACCACAAGCGGGGTCACCTACTCGGCGGCCGCCTGGCCGCGGCCGTAGCGCTTTTCGATATAGTCAGAGACCAGCGTCTCGAAATCAGCCGCAATGTTCGGGCCGCGCAAGGTCATCGCCTTCTCGCCGTCGATGAAGACGGGAGCTGCCGGCATTTCGCCGGTGCCCGGCAGCGAGATGCCGATGTCGGCATGTTTGCTTTCGCCGGGGCCGTTGACGATGCAGCCCATGACCGCGACCTTCAGGCCCTCTACACCGGGATATTTCTCGCGCCAGACCGGCATGTTGCGACGGATGTCGTCCTGGATCTTCTGGGCAAGTTCCTGGAACACCGTCGACGTCGTGCGGCCGCAGCCCGGACAGGCGGCAACGACCGGGATGAACTGGCGGAAGCCCATCACCTGCAGCAGTTCCTGCGCCACTTGCACCTCGCGGGTGCGGTCGCCGCCGGGCTCCGGCGTCAGCGAGATGCGGATCGTATCGCCGATGCCCTGCTGCATCAGGATGCCGAGCGAGGCCGACGAAGCGACGATGCCCTTGGTGCCCATACCGGCTTCGGTAAGCCCAAGATGCAGCGCATGGTCGGAGCGGGCCGACAGCATGGCATAGACGGCGATCAGGTCCTGAACGCCGGAAACCTTGGCCGAGAGGATGATGCGGTTGCGCGGCAAGCCGATCTCTTCGGCAAGTTCGGCCGAAAGCAGCGCCGACTGCACGATCGTTTCGCGCGTCACCTCCTGGGCGGTCAGCGGGAATCCGTTGGCCTTGTTCTCGTCCATCAGCCGCGTCAGCAGCTCCTGGTCGAGCGAGCCCCAGTTGACGCCGATGCGCACCGGCTTGTCGTAGCGGATCGCCATCTCGACGATCTCGGCGAACTGCTTGTCCTTCTTGTCCTTGAAGCCGACATTGCCCGGGTTGATGCGGTACTTGGCGAGAGCCTCGGCGCAAGCCGGATGATCGGCAAGCAGCTTGTGGCCGATATAGTGAAAGTCACCGACGAGTGGCACGTCCATGCCGAGACGCAGCAGCCGTTCGCGGATTTTTGGCACGGCGGCAGCACTCTCGTCGCGGTCGACCGTGATGCGCACCAGTTCCGAACCGGCCTTGTGCAGGGCTGCCACCTGCGCGACCGTCGCATCGATATCGGCCGTGTCAGTATTGGTCATCGACTGGACCACGACCGGCGCCCCACCCCCGACGATGACGCCGCCGACATCGACGGCGACGGAGCCACGGCGAGGTTGCGGGTCAAAATCGAAGGCGGAAGACATGAAGGCCTCTTCGTGGTCACTAAGCCGGGCGAGAATGCGGGCGGAACCCAGATGGATTTTCCTCATTCCGCCTTGGCCATTTGCCTTTCAGGTGGATGAGGAAAGCTTGATTGTCAACGGCGACATCATGCCCTGACGGCGATTTGATGGCCGCCTTGGGCGTGAAGGCCCCTCAGCCCGCTGCCGCGACCTTCTCCTCGCCTCAGTGTCCCTTGGCGTGATCCGCGTGCACCGCATGGTGCGACAACAACAGCACGACGATGAACAGCACCGGTACCGCGGTAAAGACGATGGCAAAGCCCGTATGCTCGGCGACGAAGCCGATCACCGACGGGGCGAAAAGCATGCCCGAATAACCCATGAATGTCGCAACCGAGAGGCCGATGCCCGGCTGCAGGCCCGGCATGTTGCCGGCTGCCGAAAAGGCGATCGGCACCATGTTGGAAATGCCGATGCCAGCAATGGCAAAGCCGAGGATGGCGCTGTAGGCGTTCGGCGCCGTGCCGGCGATGATCATGCCGACGAGAGCCGTGACCGTGCAGATGCGCAAGGTCCGCTTGGCACCGAAGCGATCGCGCACGAGATCCCCGGCAAAACGCATCGTCGCCATGGTTGCAGAGAAGGCAGCAAAGCCGAAGCCCGAGAGCTCAACGGAAGCGCCGAGCTCATTGCGGAGATAAAGCGCACCCCAGTCGAGCACCGTTCCCTCGGGCACCATCGAAAACAGCGCCATGATGCCGATAAGCCAGGGGAGCGGCGTCATCGGCAGGCGCAGCTTTTCCTTGGCGGCAGCCGGATGCGGCTCGTCGGCAAGGATCATCGGCCAGGCGATCGCGATCAGCGCAAGGCAGATCACCGTGACGACCAGGACATGCGGCAGCACGCCGAAGCGCGCCATCAGGAAACCGCCGATGCCGGCGCCGATCAGGCCGCCGAGGCTCCAATAGGCGTGGCAGGACGACATGATCGCCCGACGCATCGACTTTTCGACCTCGACCGCATTGGCGTTCATGGCGACGTCCATGGCGCCGACGAAGCCGCCGAGCACGAACATGCCGATCGCCGCCGTCCAGACGTTGGGCACCAGCGTCAGAAGCAGGAGCAGCGGCGACAGGACGATCGCCGTGACCTTGACGACCTTCTGCGAACCGATGCGGGCGATGTAGCCGCCGGCAATCGGCATCAGAACCAGCGAGCCGATGCCGAACATCAGGATCAAAAGACCAAGCACGCTTTCGCTGATACCAAGCCGGTCCTTGAACTCGGGGATTTTGGGCGCCCAGCTACCGGTGACAAAACCGTTCATCAGGAAAAGCAGCGAAACCGCCAGCCGGTTGCGGGTCATGTAGCCCTGGCGGACAGTCGCGGTAGGAGTACGTTGGTCCATGGTCTTGCCTCTGCGCCGGATCGGCCGGCTCAAACAGTAATTTCGATCAGATTGCCATCGGGGTCGCGAAGGACTGCCTCGTAGAAGCCGTCACCGGTGAAGCGCGGCTTTGCGATCAAAATTCCGTCCGCCTCGGCGCGCGCGGCCATGGCATCGACCGCCTGCTCGCTTCCAAGCGACAGCGCCACATGGGCCAGGCCCACGCGCTCTTGCGCCGGATCACCCGGAGCAACCCAGGGGCCTTCCATGATCTCGATCGCCGGGCCGTCGCCGAGCGTCAGGAAGCGCGAACGGAAGCCCGGTCGCCGCCGGCTTTCGTAGATCTCGCCGACCTCGGCGCCAAGGAACGTCGACCAGAAGCCGGCAATCGTCTCGAGGTCGCGGGTCCAGATGGCCACATGGGTAATGCTCATTGCTCGGTCCCTCCCGTCAATAGAATGTCTGCGCCTGTTGCCGCGAACGCCGCGCGGTGTTCAGCCGGCGCGTCCGCCTCAAGCAGCAATGTCGCCTTGCCGTCGATGTCGACGATCCCGTGGGCGGCGGCCGTGCCGAGCTTGTCGTTGGTGATGGCGACAACAAGGCGGCGGCTTTGCTGGGCAATCAGTCGCTTGAATTCCGCATCCTCGAAATAGATCGCCGTCAGACCCAATTGCGCATCGGCGCCGCAGGTGCCGAGAAAGCAGAGGTCGGGACGGAGCAACTCCGCATCGCGCTGCGCCCGCGCACTGATCGCCGCACCGACCGCACGGTTGAGTGGACCACCCAGCAGGATGAGATCGACTCCGGGCTTTTCCATAAGGGCGGCGGCGATCAGTGGCGTATTGGTAACAACGGTGACCCGTTGCTCAGGCTCGATCAGTTGAGCAATCGCAAGGTTGGTCGAACCGGCATCGAGAAACACGGTCATGCCGGGCTTGATCAGGCCGACGGCCGCGCGGGCAAGCGCCGCCTTGCGCTCCGGCGCCATCGCCACACGCTCGACCAACGTGCGATGTGCCGCAGGCACGACCGGAAGAGCACCGCCATAGACGCGCTCGCAGAGACCGGCCGCCGCCATCTCCCGGAGGTCCCGGCGGATCGTGTCTTCAGAGACATGGAGCTCGGCGGCGATTTCCGCCGCCAGCACCCGGCCATTGGCCTTCAGCCGCTCCTGGATCAGCGTCTTTCGCTCGCGAAGGAGGAGTTCACCCGACATCATTTACCAATCGTGCATAAACGTGTATGAATCGCTATAAATGTGCATATCGACTTTTGAAACCGATTTCAAGTCCTGGAACGGCTCCGACCAGGCAAGCCGGGAAAATCGCGCAAACCGTGGCTTTTGCCCGCGCTCGGCGACGTTTTGAGGAAAATTCTTCATCAAAATGCTCAGGAATTGGTGTTTTATACGCTCAGATCGCCGATCTTTTATGCGATTGTCCGCTCAATCCGGACGACGGGCCGGGCCAGAAAGAAGATGGAAAATCACGATGAAACTCCTCCCCACGCTGTTTGCCGCTGCTCTGATGCAGGTTGCCGCCCTTTCCTCCGCTCAGGCCGGTGAGAACCTCGGCGCGATCAAGTCCGCCGGCGTGCTCAAGATCGGCACCGAGGGCACTTATGCCCCCTTCACCTATCATGATGCCTCCGGCGCGCTCGTCGGCTTCGACGTCGAGATCGGCCAGGCGGTTGCGGAAAAGCTCGGCGTCAAGGCCGAGTTCCTCGAAGGCAAATGGGACGGTCTGATCGCCGGCCTCGACGCCAACCGTTACGACACGGTCATCAACCAGGTCGGCATCACCGAGGAGCGCAAGAAGAAATACGACTTCTCCGAGCCCTACATTGCCTCCAAGGCCGTGCTGATCGTTAAGTCCGACAACGAAGAGATCAAGGGCTTTGCCGATCTCAAGGGCAAGAATGCCGCCCAGTCGCTGACCAGCAATTTCGGCAAGCTCGCAACCGCATCCGGCGCCGAGCTCGTCGGCACCGACGGCTTCGACCAGTCGATCCAGCTCGTTCTGACCGGCCGCACCGATGCGACGATCAACGACAGCCTCTCCTTCCTCGACTTCAAGAAGAAGAAGCCGGACGCACCGGTGAAGATCGCTGCCGAACAGGCCGACGCCGACTTCTCCGGCATCATCATCCGCAAGGGCGAGCCCGAGCTTCTCGAAGCGATCAACAAGGCGCTCGTCGACATCAAGGCTGACGGCACCTACGACAAGATCTCGCAGAAGTACTTCGGCGCCGACGTCTCGAAGTAAGTTCCGACCGACTTGGTGGCCGGTTTTACCACCCGCCATTCTCGGCTATGAAAAGCGATCCGTTCCGGTCCCCGGGGCGGATCGCGCTTTTTGAAAGGCCCGCCCCTTGCCCACCTGGCTCCAACTCATGCTGGATTCGCTGCCGTCCCTGCTGTGGGCCGGCCTCACCTTCACCATCCCGTTGACGCTGCTTTCGTTCATCTTCGGCCTGATCCTCGGGCTCGCCACCGCCGTTGCGCGCCTGTTCGGGCCGGCGCCGGTCGTCGCGATCGCCAGGTTCTACGTCTGGGTGATCCGCGGCACGCCGCTGCTCGTCCAGCTGTTCGTGATCTTCTACGGCCTGCCGAGCGCCGGCATCCTGCTTGATGCCTTCACCGCCGCCCTCATCGGTTTCTCACTGAACGTCGGCGCCTACACCTCCGAGATCATCCGCGCGGTGATCTCCTCGGTGCCGCGCGGCCAATGGGAAGCCGCCTATTCGATCGGCATGAGCTGGAGCCAGGCGATGCGCCGCACCATCCTGCCGCAGGCGACCCGGGTTGCCGTGCCGCCGCTATCCAACACCTTCATTTCGCTGGTGAAGGACACTTCGCTTGCCGCCGCCATCACCGTGCCGGAGATGTTCCAGACGGCGCAGCGCATCGTCGCCACCACCTACGAGCCCCTGATCCTCTATATCCTGGCGGCGCTGATCTACCTTGCCATGAGCTCCGTGCTCTCGGCCCTTCAGGTAAGGCTGGAACGACGCTTCGCCCGCTATGGCGGCTTCCTGGAGGCACGCGCATGATCGAGCTCTCCCACATCGAAAAGCGCTTCGGCGACAATCTCGTGCTGAAGGACATCTCTGTCACGCTTGCCGAGGGTACGGTGACGGCCCTTGTCGGCCCTTCCGGCGGCGGCAAGAGCACGCTTTTGCGCTGCATCAACTTGCTCGAGATCCCGACGTCCGGCTCGATCCGGCTCGGCGACGAGAAGCTCGATTTCTTGCCGGGCCGCAAGGTCGGCTGGGCGGCCATCCAGCGCCTGCGCCGGCAGACCGGCATGGTGTTCCAGAACTTCCAGCTCTTTCCGCACCAGACGGCGCTCGGCAATGTCATGGAAGGCCTCGTCACCGTGCTGAAATGGCCCGCGGACAAGGCAAGGGCGCGCGCCATGGAACTCCTGGAAAAGGTCGGCATGGCGCACAAGGCGGACGCCTGGCCGGCGACGCTGTCGGGCGGCCAGCAGCAGCGCGTGGCGATCGCCCGGGCGCTCGCCCCCTCGCCGCGCGTGCTGCTCTGTGACGAGCCGACCTCGGCGCTCGACCCGGAACTGGCCGAAGAAGTGGTCGAAGTCCTGAGCCGGCTTGCCCGCGAAGGCACGACGATGGTGATGGCGACCCACGATCTGAGGCTCGCCTCGCGCGTTGCCGACAAGGTGATCTTCCTCGACGGCGGCCTCATCGTCGAAAGCGGCGCGCCGAAGGCGATCTTCTCGACGCCCGAGCGCGAACGCACCAAGAAGTTCATCGCGTCGCTGAGCGCTCCGCACGATTACGAGATCTAGGCGCGCGGGGCGATTGGCTTGACAACTCTCTCGCGTAGCGGGCGAGGAACGACATCCCTCTCGATCGTCATCCTCGGGCTTGACCCGAGGATGACAGAGGCGTGGCCGGAGCCGAGCGCATTCACAGCAACCTCGCAAAAACAAACGGCCGGGCAAAACCCGGCCGCTTCTGTTTGCAATGATGAAGGCCTCAGGCCTCGTAGACGATCAGCAGGTCCTTGGCGTCGATCTGGTCGCCGGCGCGCACCAGCACCTCGGCGATCGTGCCGTCCTTCTCGGCGTGCAGCGCCGTTTCCATCTTCATCGCCTCGATCGAAAGCAGCACGTCGCCAGCCTTGACCGCCTGACCGGCGGCAACGGCGACGGTCGAGATGACGCCCGGCATCGGCGCGCCGAGATGCGCGGCATTGCCGCCCTCGGCCTTGCGGCGCACGGCGCTCGTCGCACTGCGGTTGCGATCCGGAACCTTGATCAGGCGCGGCTGGCCGTTGAGTTCGAAGAACACCTTGACCATGCCCTTCTCGTCCGGTTCGCTCTTGGCCTGGTGCAGGATGACCAGCGACTTGCCCTTCTCGATCTCCGGCTGCAGTTCTTCGCCCGGGGCCAGACCATAGAAATAGGCCGGCGTCGGCAGCACGCTGACCGGCCCGTAGGTATCGGCGGCAACCGCGTAGTCGGTGAACACCTTCGGATACATCAGGTAGGAGGCGAACTCGAAGTCGTCGACCTTGCGTTCGAGCTTGTCCTCGATCGCTTTGCGCTCCGCATCGAGATCGGCCGGCGGCAGCAGAGAACCGGGAACGGCGGTATAGGCCTTCTCGCCCTTCAGCGCCTTCTTCTGCAGTGCTTCCGGCCAGCCGCCCGGGGGCTGGCCGAGATCGCCCTTCAGCATCGAGACGACCGAATCCGGGAAGGCAATGTCCTTGGCGGGGTTTTCGACATCGGCGACCGTCAGGTCCTGGGAGACCATCATCAGCGCCATGTCGCCGACCACCTTTGAGGACGGCGTCACCTTGACGATGTCGCCGAACATCTGGTTGGCGTCGGCATAGGCCTGGGCGACGCGGTGCCACTTGGTTTCGAGCCCCAGCGAACGGGCCTGTTCCTTGAGGTTGGTGAACTGGCCGCCCGGCATTTCGTGCAGGTAGACTTCCGAGGCTGGTCCCTTGAGGTCGCTTTCAAAGGCGGCGTACTGGTTGCGCACCGCTTCCCAATAGAAGGAGATGCGGCGGATCCATTCGGGATCGAGGCCAGGATCGCGGTCCGAACCCTTCAGCGCTTCGACGATCGAGCCGAGGCAGGGCTGCGAGGTATTGCCCGACAGCGCATCCATCGCCGCATCGACCACGTCGACGCCACTCTCGACCGCGGCAAGCACGGTCGCGGCCGCAATGCCCGAGGTGTCGTGCGTGTGGAAATGGATCGGCAGGTCCGTCGCCTCGCGCAGCGCCTTGAACAGCACCCGGGCTGCGGCCGGCTTCAAGAGGCCCGCCATGTCCTTGACGGCGATCATGTGCGCGCCGGCCTTTTCAAGCTCGGCGGCAAGGGCCGTGTAGTACTTCAGATCGTATTTCGGGCGCGCCGAATTCAGGATGTCGCCGGTATAGCAGATCGCCGCCTCGCAGATGCGATTCTCCTCGGCAACCGCCTCCATCGACACGCGCATGTTGTCGACCCAGTTGAGGCAGTCGAAGACGCGGAAGACGTCGATGCCGCCCTTGGCCGCCTGGCGGACGAAGTATTTGACGACATTGTCCGGGTAGTTCTTGTAGCCGACGCCGTTGGCGCCGCGCAGAAGCATCTGCAGGAGCAGGTTCGGCGCGTCCTCGCGGATGCGCGCGAGACGATCCCACGGATCTTCGGTGAGGAAGCGCATGGAAACGTCGAAGGTCGCACCGCCCCAGCATTCGAGCGAGAACAGTTGCGGCAGGGCACGGGCATAGGTGCCGGCGACCCGGGCGATGTCGTGCGTGCGCATGCGGGTCGCAAGCAGCGACTGATGGGCGTCGCGCATGGTCGTGTCGGTCAGGAACACCTGGCTCTGGCCCCGCACCCATTCGGCGAACTTCTTCGGCCCGAGTTCGTCGAGCTTCTGCTTCGTACCGGCGGGGATGTCACCCTGGATGAACGGTATGACCGGCTTTGCCGCGTCCGCGGACGGCTTCGGACGGCCCTTCGCTTCCGGATGGCCGTTGACGGTGACATCGGCGAGATAGGTCAAGAGTTTCGTCGCACGGTCCTGGCGCTTCACCTGCTGGAACAGTTCCGGCGTCGTATCGATGAAGCGGGTCGTATAGGTGTTGTTGCGGAACTGCTCGTGGCCGATGATCGCCTCGAGGAAGGTCAGGTTGGTGGCGACGCCGCGGATACGGAATTCGCGCAGCGCCCGGTCCATGCGGCTGATCGCTTCCTGAGGCGTGCTGCCGGAAGCCGTGACCTTGACCAGCAGCGGATCGTAGTAGCGGGTGATGTAGGCGCCGGTATAGGCCGTGCCGCCATCGAGCCGGATGCCGAAGCCGGCGGCCGAGCGGTAGCCGGTGATGCGGCCGTAGTCCGGAATGAAGTTCTGTTCCGGATCCTCTGTCGTGATGCGGCACTGCAAGGCGTGGCCGTTGAGACGGATATTCGCCTGGTCAGGCACGCCCGATGCCGGCGTGCCGATCGCCTCGCCGTCGAGAATGTGGATCTGCGCCTTGACGATGTCGATGCCGGTGACGACTTCGGTGACGGTATGCTCGACCTGGATGCGCGGGTTGACCTCGATGAAGTAGAACTTGCCGGTGTTCGCATCCATCAGATACTCGACCGTGCCGGCGCCAATATAGTTGGTCGCCTTGGCGATCTTCAGCGAATAATCGGCCAGTTCCTGGCGCTGTGCGTCCGAAAGGTAGGGCGCCGGTGCGCGCTCGACGACCTTCTGGTTGCGGCGCTGGATGGAGCAGTCGCGCTCGAAGAGATGCACGACATTGCCGTGGGTGTCGCCGAGGATCTGGCTTTCGACGTGGCGGGCACGCTCGACCAGCTTTTCGAGATAGACCTCGTCCTTGCCGAATGCGGCCTTGGCCTCACGCTTGGCTTCGGTCACCTCGCGGATCAGGTCCTTCGGGTCGCGGATGGCGCGCATGCCGCGTCCGCCGCCGCCCCAGGAGGCCTTGAGCATGACCGGATAGCCGATCTCGGCGGCCAGGCGATGGATTTCCTTCTCGTCATCCGGCAGCGGGTCGGTGGCAGGCACCACCGGTACGCCGACGGAAATGGCGAGGTTGCGGGCTGCCACCTTGTTGCCGAGCTGGCGCATGGTCGCCGGGCGCGGACCGATGAAAATGATGCCGGCGGCGTCACAGGCGTCGACGAATTCAGGGCTTTCCGAAAGCAGGCCGTAGCCCGGGTGGATGGCATCGGCGCCGGAAAGCTTGGCGACGCGGATCACCTCGTCGATCGACAGGTAGCTCTCGATCGGGCCGAGGTCGCGGGCAAGATGCGGACCACGGCCGATCTGATAGCTTTCGTCCGCCTTGAAGCGGTGCAGCGCGAGTTTATCCTCTTCAGCCCATATCGCGACCGTTTTCAGACCGAGTTCGTTTGCAGCGCGGAAAACGCGGATGGCAATTTCAGAACGGTTGGCAACAAGGATCTTCGAGATAGGCAAGTCGGTCTCCTCAATGACTTGATATTGCGGGAAATGCTGCACCCGCGAAATAAAGTATTAGCGAGTCACCGAGCAGAGCGCAATTTCAGATACGACAGGAAACCGATTGCCTTTGCGTCAGGAGATCAAACCCAGCCTAAAGGCGATCGCCACGACGTGGTGACGGTTCTTGGCCTTGAGCTTCTCCTGGATGCCGTTCATGTACCAGTCGACCGTGTGGCTGGAAATATCGAGCACCTTGCCGATGTCGTTGGATGTCATGCCGTCGGCGAGATAGTTGAGCGCTTCCATCTCGCGCCGCGTCATCTGCACCTCGACACGTGAGCCGAGTTCGGCCGAGACCTCCGGATCGGTCAATTCCAGCAACTTCCAGAACAGCCGCTTGGCGATGGCGTCGAACAGGCTGACCTCGACCGGGCTCAGATCGACGACGCGGCCACCGACCGTCAGGTTGCCGAGCAGGCCGCGCCGGCCATGTACCGGGAAGATGTAACCATCGTAGAGACCGTGGTTGCGCGCCTCGATCATCATGCTTTCCATGCGCTTGCGATGCGGATCGGAGCGGAAGGCAAACAGTGTGTCGCGCCAGCGGAAGCCGCGTTGTGCATGGCCGAGGTAGCGAATGGTCGGGTCGATCACTACATACTTCTTGCGGATGTAGATCTGCGGCCAGCCTTCCGGCCAGCGACCGGCGAGCAAGAGCCTCAGCGGATTGTCGTGTGGCTTTGGTTGCCGGACGACGCCGTAGAAGTCGAAGCCGCAGCGGTCGAGCAGGCGCTCGAATTCCGGGATGATTTCCTCGCGTGTCTTCATCTCCTCCAGAAGCGCGAGAAACTGTACGAGCAGCGTAATGTTCATGGATCACCTTCCAGGTCGATGCAGACGGTCGCGATTCCGGATCCGGACATAAAGGCACCGTTCAGCGACCATTCATGTTGCACCCGCGATAATCCGTCATACCACGCCCGGTCTTATGCGAAATATGCAAGAAATCGGAGTTGGGCACGACAGATAGCAGACTATGAATATTCTCGCCAAGCGCGCTTAAGCGTGAAACGGGAAAACGAGTGGCTGTCCATGCGTCCGGCTACGGCTTTTCTTTGTCGCCAAAGACCGTCTCAGCGCGGCCCCGAGTGTCTGGGAGCGGAATTTGAAATCCGCATTTCGAGCCTCGAGGTCGCAGGTGCATCCGCCGCAGAAGGACTGCGGCGCGTCAAATCCGGTACCCGGAAGGGGTGAGACAAGTGTCATTGTTCCAGGTGTATGCAAGAGCGCTCAGTTATCTTGCGGTTCACAAGTTCCGTGTCTCGGCGATCGTGCTCGCCAACGTCGTTCTGGCCGTCATCACGATTGCCGAACCGATCCTGTTCGGCCGCATCATCGACGCCATCTCGTCGAAGGGCGAAGTCACGCCGATGCTCTTGATGTGGGCAGGTCTCGGTGTCTTCAACACCGTCGCCTTCGTTCTGGTCGCCCGCGAGGCGGACCGGCTGGCCCATGGCCGCCGCGCCACGCTTTTGACCGAGGCCTTCGGCCGTATCGTTTCCATGCCGCTCGCCTGGCATAGCCAGCGCGGCACCTCGAACGCGCTGCACACGCTGCTGCGTGCCTGCGAAACCCTGTTCGGCCTCTGGCTCGAATTCATGCGCCAGCACCTGGCGACCGCCGTTGCGCTCGTGCTGCTCGTTCCGACCGCCTTTGCCATGGACGTGCGCCTGTCGCTGGTCCTCGTCGTGCTCGGCGCACTCTACGTGCTGATCAGCAAGGTGGTGATGAGCCGCACCAAGGAAGGCCAGGCTTCGGTCGAGAACCACTATCACACGGTCTTCTCCCACGTCTCCGACGCCATCAGCAACGTCTCGGTCGTGCACAGCTACAACCGCATCGAAGCTGAAACCCGCGAGCTGAAGAAGTTCACCGAGCGGCTGATCTCCGCACAGTTCCCGGTGCTCGACTGGTGGGCGCTCGCAAGTGCCCTGAACCGCGTCGCCTCGACCATCTCGATGATGGCGATCCTCGTCATCGGCACCGTGCTGGTGCAGCGCGGCGAACTTGGCGTCGGCGAAGTCATCGCCTTCATCGGCTTTGCCAACCTTCTGATAGGTCGCCTCGACCAGATGAAGGCCTTTGTGACGCAGATCTTCGAAGCCCGCGCCAAGCTTGAGGACTTCTTCACGCTCGAAGACGCCGTGCGCGAACGCGACGAACCGGCTGGTGCGACCGAACTGCCTGCCGTTGCCGGCGAAGTCGAGTTCCGCAACATCTCCTTCGACTTTGCCAACACGAACCAGGGCGTGCACAACGTCTCGTTCACCGCCAAGGCCGGCCAGACGATCGCCATCGTCGGCCCGACCGGCGCCGGCAAGACGACGCTCGTCAACCTCTTGCAACGCGTCCACGATCCGCGCGACGGCCAGATCCTGATCGACGGCACCGACATCGCGAAGGTGACGCGCAAGTCGCTGCGCCGCTCGATCGCCACCGTTTTCCAGGATGCGGGCCTGATGAACCGTTCGATCTCGGACAACATCCGCCTTGGCCGCGACGATGCGACGATCGAGGAAGTGATGGCCGCCGCGG
Organism: Ensifer sp. MJa1; assembly: GCF_037026475.1. Classification (NCBI taxonomy): domain Bacteria; kingdom Pseudomonadati; phylum Pseudomonadota; class Alphaproteobacteria; order Hyphomicrobiales; family Rhizobiaceae; genus Ensifer; species Ensifer sp. MJa1. Next base: position 112,749 of record NZ_JAKUMO010000008.1, read on the forward strand.
AAGCTGCTGCCGCTTGCGACTTCATCGAAGGCCGCACGACCGGCTACGACACGTTGGTCGGCGAACGCGGTAACCGCCTGTCGGGCGGCGAGCGTCAGCGTGTGGCGATCGCCCGCGCCATCCTCAAGAACGCGCCGATCCTGGTGCTCGACGAGGCGACCAGCGCGCTTGACGTCGAGACCGAGGCCCGCGTCAAGGATGCGATCGATGCGCTGCGCAAGAACCGCACGACCTTCATCATCGCCCACCGCCTGTCGACGGTGCGCGAGGCCGATCTGGTGATCTTCATGGATCAGGGCCGCATCGTCGAAATGGGCGGCTTCAACGAGCTCAGCCAGAGCAACGGCCGCTTTGCAGCGCTGCTTCGCGCCAGCGGCATCCTGACGGACGAGGACGTCCGCATGAGCCACACGGCGGCGTAAGTCACCCGCCAAGATGTACCGATTTCCAATCCACCCGCTACAGAGCGGGTGGTTTTTTTTTTGTTTCCGGCTTTCTGCCAACGCCGCTTCCAGCGGCCTTGTCATTGCAAGAAATGTTGGTAGACCGGAATTCCGGCTTCAATTCCAAGGGAATCACCATGCCGGACATCTCCACCATTGCACTTTTCGCCGCGGCCAGCCTCGTGCTCACCGCTACCCCCGGGCCTGACATGCTGCTCATCGCCTCGCGCAGCATCAGCCAGGGACGCGCAGCCGGGTTCCTCACCTATGCCGGCATCGCGCTCGGCACCTATTGCCACGCGCTCGCTGCGGCGCTCGGCCTTTCCCAGCTGTTCGTGACCGTGCCGATTGCCTACGAGGTCGTGCGCTGGGCGGGCTGCGTCTACCTGCTATACCTCGCCTACAAGACGATCCGCGCGGAGGTATCGAGTGCTGCGCCGACGTCGACGCTCAAGCGACGTTCAGCCCGGCGGATTTTTGGGGAGGGCCTGATGACGAACATCCTCAATCCGAAGATGGCCCTCTTCGTGCTCGCGCTGTTCCCGCAGTTCGTGAAACCTGATAGCGGGTCGATGGTCGTGCAGATGCTTCTGCTCGCGACGATACTGAACGGGATCGGCCTCTTCGTGAACGGATCGGTCATCCTTGCCGGCAGCCATATCCGCCGGCGTCTGTCCGGTTTCAGCCGCTTCCCGAAGCTGCCGCAGTATCTGCTCGCCGGCGTTTTCGCAGGGCTAGCGTGCCGCCTCGCGCTCGGCGCCAGAAACTAGCCAAGGCTGCAAGCCTGCGGGCGGCGTGCCTCACGTCGCCCGCAGCGGCTTTGCCGCTGTCAGCCCCTTCAGCCATTCGAGATAGTAAGCGTAGGCAAAATGCAGCCCGATGCCGAAGAGGACGAAGAGGCTGCCGATGATCGGGTTGCGCCCGGTGACGAACAAAAGCACCTGGCCAGCCATCGCCAGGATCGTCCCGAAGATGAAGACGGCCAGCGAATGGCGGCCGACGACGGCGAGCGGACGATCGCTTTCGAGTTTAGCGAGACCGCTGATCCGGGGTGTTACGGCGATGATATAGGCGAGTGCCAGCACATGCAGGAGCCGCGGCAGCGAAAGGAAAGTCTTGTCAAAGCCGGTCAAGACGGCGGGAAGGCCGAAGGAGAGGTCGATGTTCCAGAAAGAGAACAGCACCCAGACTGCGGAGACCGCCAGATAGAGGCCCGAAAGAACGACCAGCCAGGGCCATCGCGGCAGCGATCCGCCATTGCGTAGATAGGTCATCATGACGACGCCGATGACGAAAAGAAACTGCCAGGACCAGGGGTTGAGGAACCAGTAGCCCTCGTCGAGGAAATTGGACGGCACGAACTTGAAGATGCCCGCCGCAAGCCACAGGGCAGCTGATAAAAGCAGCAGCAGTTTCTTGCTGATGCCGTTCAGCCAGAGGATGGCCGGCAGCATCAGGAACAGCGCCGCATACATCGACAGGATGTTGTTGTAGCCAAGCTGATGTCCGAGCAGCACCATGGCAACGATGCCCTGTTCGGTCTGCTCCACCATCGGGCGGATATTGATTTCGCCGATCAGGTCCTGCCTGCCGAAATAGAGTGCGCCGCCGGCAAAGATCGCCAGCGTGACGATGCTGGTCATGATGTGGGCGATGTAGAGTGCCAGCGCACGGCGCCAGATCTTCAGTGTCATCGCCAGCCGACCGCCGGCGACGAATTTGCCGCCATAGGCGAGCCCGACCGAGAGGCCGGAGATCAGCACAAAAGCCTCGGCGGAATCGGAAAAGCCAAAGTTCTTGTGCGTCAGATATTCGAGATATTGTCCGGGAACGTGATTGACGAAGATCGTCAGCAGACACAGCGCCCTGAAGACGTCGAGGCGGGTGTCGCGCTCCCTTGGAACCATCCGGGTCTGCGTGGGATTCACGCGACCCTGAAATGTCTTTTGCAGCATGCAGTCCGTTTTCCAGGATTTGGCGCCCCGCCCCATCCCTGTTGAAACGGGCGCCGGCGGCCGATACCGTCCGTCAGACGGAATGGCCGGCACCATGAGGAGCGGCACACCGCACAGCTTGAAACGCGCGGGGTCGCAGCTTGAATTGACACGACACCCGGCCTTCGAGGTCGTACCGCCGGTGCCTGCGCAAAGAAAAACCGGCTTTGCCCTTGCGGGAACAAAGCCGGTTTCATCCTGTCATCCATACCGGCCGTTACAGCAAAATGCCTTCATGCGCGTTTTTTGTGACACTGTTGTTTACGCTGACGATCGGCTCGCCACTTTTCTTGTCGCGCTGCACTGAAATCTTGTGCCGCGCCCCGTTGAGCGTCACCTCTGCGGAGTATCCGTCCCAGGCAGCCGGCAGCACCGGTCGAATGACCAGCTTGTCGCCCTGCCTGCGGATGCCAAGGATACCCTCGATGCCGACGCGATAGAGCCAGCCGGCAGAACCCGTATACCAGGTCCAGCCGCCGCGTCCCGCCAGGTCGCCTTCGCCATAGATATCGGCGGCCACGACATAGGGTTCGACGCGGTAGTGTTCCGCCGCCTCGCGGTTTTGGGCATGCGAAATCGGGTTCAGCATCTGGAACACGCGCCAGGCCTCCTCCGCCCTGCCCTGTTCGGCAAAGGCGAGAGCCACCCAGGTGGCCGCGTGGGTATACTGACCGCCGTTCTCGCGCACCCCGGGCGGATAGGCCTTGATGTAGCCCGGATCCTGCGACGTCCGTTCGAGTGGCGGCGTGAACAGGCGCACGATGCGCTGGTCGGGATCAACGAGTTCCGCCATGACAGCATCCATCGCCTTCAGCGAACGCTGCTCGTCGCCCTCGCCCGAGAGTACGCTCCAGGACTGGCCGATCGAATCGATCCGGCATTCCAGCGCCTCGCTCGTGCCGAGCGGCGTGCCGTCGTCGTAATAGCCGCGGCGATAGTAATCACCGTCCCAGCCGGCCGTGGCGAGCGCCGTCTTCAGAGCTTCGAGATGCGCCTCCCAGCGGGTGACGCGAGCCTCGTCCTTGCGCTCGCGAGCGTAAGGCAAGAAGCCGCGCAGCGTGCCGGCCAGGAACCAGCCGAGCCAGGTGCTGGTGCCCTTGCCCGCCTCGCCGACCCGGTTCATGCCGTCGTTCCAGTCGCCGGCGAGGAACAGCGGCAAGCCGTTCTCACCGGTCCGCTTGACCGCAAGATCGAGCGCCCGGGCGCAATGTTCGTAGACGTCGCCGACCTCTTCGGAGATCTCCGGCTTGTAGAAGGCGTCGTGCTGCCCCTCCTCCAGCGCCGGCCCCTTGATGAAGGCAAGGCGCTCGGCAAGCAGGTCGGAAGTCCCGGTCACCGTGTTGTAGCGGGTCACGGCGTGGGCGAGCCAGACGACGTCGTCGGAGATCATCGTGCGCACGCCGGCCCCTGTTCCAGGCAGCCACCAATGCTGCACGTCACCCTCGGTGAACTGCCGCGAGGCAGCGTTGAGGATCTGCGCACGCGCAAGCTCCGGACGATGGATCAGGAAGGCCAGCGTGTCCTGCAGTTGGTCACGGAAACCAAAGGCACCGCTTGCCTGATAGAAGGCCGAACGCGCCATGATGCGGCAGCCCAGGCTCTGGTAGGGCAGCCAATGGTTCACCATCGCGTTGAAGGCCGGATCGGGCGTTTCGACCTTCACGATGTCGGTGAAATCGCGCCAGAACGTCTTGTTCGCCTCGAGCACGGTGTCGAACGCGGTCTCACGCAATTCGGCAATGATGGCGCGAAGCTGGTCCTCCGTATCGGTATCGCCAAGGAAGAAGGTGACTTGGCGTTCGGCACCGGGCTCGATCACGAGATCGGTTGCGAGCACAGCGCAAGGGTCGCCATCGACGTCGACGGAACCCGAGAGCTCCGCACCCGAAATGACCGCCTGCGGCACCAGGATGCCGCCGATCGCCCCCAGGAACTCCCGACGGCTCGCCGTGTGGTCGGCGCCCTGACCACCCTCCACCGCGAAGAAGGCAGAGCGGCCGGCAAAATCGATGCTGTAGGGGTTGGTTGCCACCAGCGCCTCGGCCGTCTCGTCCCATTTGGAAAGCACGAAGGGTGCCGAGCGGGCGCGGTTGTTGCCGAGCACCCACTCATTGTAGCCGTAGAGCCGCAACTGTCGCGCCGATGCCGCACGGTTGCGGATCGACACACGCACGAGCTTGGCCGGAAGGCTGCGATGCACCGTCTGGGTGACCTCGATCTCGAGATCGTCCTGGGTGCTGCGGAAGGTCGAGTAACCGAGCCCGTGCGCCGTCTCGAAGACGACGGAGCGGCGGCGCGAGAGCGCCGCATAGGGCGTCGAGACCGTGCCGCTTACCATGTCGCGGATGAAGATCGCCTCGCCCGGACGATTGACGACCGTGTCATTGGTCCAGGGTGTGAGCTGGTAGTCGCGCGAGTTGCGGCTCCAGGAATAGGCAGCGCCTTCCGCCGCAATGTGGAAGCCGAAACCATCATTGGAAATGACATTGATCCAGGGCTGCGGCGTCGCTTCGCCGCCGCGCAGACGCACGACATATTCGCGACCGCCTTCGGCAAAACCGCCGAAGCCGTTCCAGAAGGAAAGACCGTCGCCCTTGATTTCCGCCGGAACGGCATCCGCGTTCTCCTGCGGCGCTGCCAGCAGCGGGCCTGAGAACTCGGCGGTCTTTTCGGAGCCTTTCACCGGTGCCGGCGAATAGAGCGAGTTGGCGCGGGCAATCTGGTCGGAGATCGTGCCGTTGCGGGCATGGAAGACGGCGCGCGAGGCCGACAGCAACGTCGACCAAGTTTCCGCTTCCATGAGATCGCGTCGTACCGAGAAGATATGCTGGCGCGGACCGTCGGAGAGGCCGCGCAGCCTCAGGTTTTCGCACATGGAATCGAGCGCGTGCTGCATGTCCTGGGCATAGGACGAGGCCCGCTCGTTGATAATGACGAGATCGGCGGTGATGCCGCGGGCGCGCAGGTATTCCTGGGCGCGCAGCGCCTCACGGGCGATGCCGAGATCGCCGTCGTCGTTGATCCTCAGGCAGAAGATCGGGTAGTCGCCGGAAATCGCCAGCGGCCAGAGCTTCGTCTGCGAATTGAGGCCCGCTTGCACGGTCGCCGAATCGGCACGCAAATGCATGTCCGGATAGACGAGATAGCGGCCGAGCATCTGGAAGCTGGCTGCTTCCTGCGAGGTCACGCCGACATGGCGCATCTGCACCTGGCTGCGGGTCCAGGCGTGGATGAGCTCCTGGTTGAAGGTTTCCGGATGGCGGTAGCGATCGATGGCGCGATCGACCTCTTCGCGGCTTGGTGCTGCGATCGTCCAGAAGACGACGCTCACCTTCTTGCCGGCAGGCACGCGAACGACGCGGCGCAGCGACATGATCGGATCGAGCGTGAAGCCGTGCGTTCCCGAAAGCACCGCGTCGGCATCGAAAGCGGCTGCTTCCGCAAGCGTGCGGCCCGGGCCGATAAAGCGGCGACGGTCGGTCTCTGCTTCCGTATCGCGGTCGCTGCCGGCATTGTCGGTGACGAGATGGGCGACTTCCATGTCGGGGTCGCCGGCACTGCGCTTGTTACGGCTGACGCGGATGACGTCGCCGCGACGGCTGATTTCCGTGCGCAGGAACATCTTCGAGAACGCCGGATGGGCGCTGTCGGCCTCATCGGTCGAAAGCACGGGCTCGGCATAGGAGGTCACTTCGATGAAGCGATCCTGGGTGCCGGTGTTGAGCAGGATGACGCGACGCCCTTCGGCATCGTGTTCGGTGGCGACGATGCATTCGACCTCGCTGGTGAGATCGCCGACCGTCTTGACGAACTCGGCCTTGTCATCACCGAAGCGGGTCAGCATCTTTTCGCCAGGCGCACGTCGCGGTTCCGATGTCGCCGACCACCATTCGCCCGTCGTCGTGTCACGCAGGAAGATGAAGGTGCCGGTGCGGTCCTCGACCGGGTCGGGCTTCCAGCGGGTGACGGCCTGGCCATTCCAGCGGGCATAGCCGGCGCCGTTGGCCGTCAGCATCACCGAGTAGTGACCGTTGGAGAGAAAAACCGTCTCGCGGTCCTGTGCCAGCGGGTTCTCGATAACGCGGACTTCCGGACGCAGAAGGTCGTCCTGACCCTTGCCGACCGATTCCGGCTCACGCTTGGCATTCATGATCGGGATGTCGCGCGGCGCCTTTTCCTGCAGCAGCAGTTCGGCCGCCTCGATCACCGGATCGGCGTGGAACCACTCACGCAGTCGGCCATTGAAGACGACGTTGGCGACAGCCGCGATCGACATGCCATGGTGGTGGGCATAGTAGTTGCGCACGACGGCGCATTTCTGGCCGTCCGGCACGCGCGTCGGCGTGAAGTCGACGGCGTCGTGGTAGCCATATGCGCCAAGCGCACCGACTTCACGCAGGCGTGCGAGGTTGGCGAGCGCCGACTTTGGGTCATACATGCAGGCAAGGATCGAGGCGTAAGGCGCAATGACCGCATTCTGGCCAAGGCCACGCTTCAGGCCGAGCGTCGGCACACCGAAGTTGGTGTACTGGTAGGTGAGTTCGTGGTCGCGTGCGTTGAACGCGGCTTCCGAAATCCCCCACGGCGTGCCCAGACGACGGCCGTGATTGATCTGCTCCTTCACGACCAGATTGTTGGTCTGGTTGAGGATACCGCCCTGCCGCTCCTGCATCACCAGCGGCGGCATCAGGTATTCGAACATCGAGCCGGACCAGGAGATCAGCGCGCCGCGGGCGCCGATCGGCACGATCGGCCGACCGAGCTTGTACCAGTGCTCGGTCGGCAGGTCGCCCTTGGCGATGGCGAACAGACTGGTCAGGCGGGCTTCGGAAGCCAGAAGGTCGTAGCAGGCCTCGTCGAGCTCGTTGGCGTTGACCCGGAAGCCGATCGACAGCAGCCGCCGTTCCGGCCGGAACAGGAAGCCGAAGTCCATCGAGAAGGCGATGTCGCGAGCGCGATCCTTGAGCACCAGCAGGCGCTGGCGCAGCGCCTCGATGGCGCTAAGATCAAAGACGCCATCGGCGATATGAGCTTCGCAGGTGGTCACCAGCGAGTTGGCCCATTTCGTCACTTCGCCGCTCTGCGGCGTGCGCACCTCGTGATCGAGATTGACCGTGAGCTTGTGCATGTCGCGCGCAAGCACCGCGAGATTGATCACTCGGATCGAGGCGAACTCGTGCTCGCGCTTGACCGCGGCGAGCGCGTTCTGGAAGCCGACGATGCGCTCCTCGATCAGGCGGCGCAGCGGCCGCACCGTCTTGCGGTCGTCAGGCAGGTCGCGCAGCACCTCCTGAAGGATCGCGACGACGTCGCCGATACCATCGAGGCTGCCCTGGACGTGCGCCGACGGCGCCTCGGCCCAGTCGCGGCACATCGACGAGACGGCGATCAGGTGGCCGGCAAGGTTGCCGCTGTCGACCGCCGAGATATAGCGCGGCTCCATGGTTTCGAGCGTGTTCGTCCGATACCAGTTGAACAGGTGGCCACGGTATTTCGGCAGGCGGTCGAGGGTGGAGATCGTCTGCTCTAGGCGTGTGATCGTCTCTTCAAAGCCGATCCAGCCGAAATCGCGTGCCGACATGACCGACAGCAGGTAGACGCCGATATTGGTCGGCGACGTCCGCTCGGCGAGCACCGGCTGCGGCGTTTCCTGGAAGTTGTCCGGCGGCAGGTAATGCTGCTCGGCGGTCACGAAGGTCTCGAAGTAGCGCCAGGTGCGCCGGGCGATCAGGCGCATTTCCTCGATCGCTTCGTCCGTGACGACAAGCTGGTCCTCGGTTTCTGCCGACTGGCTGACGAACCATGCAATAGCGGGCGACAACGCCCAGAGCAGTGCAAAGGGAATACCGATGAAAGGCAGGCCGGTGTCTGAAACCGCTGCAAGCGCCAGCGAGATCGCCGACAGCGCCGGCGCGATCCACATGGCGCGGTAGTAGTCGCCGATCGTGCCGTGGCCGGCGCTCTGGACCTGCGCGGCCGTGCGCCATTCGAGCATCAGCTTGCCGCTGACGAAAGTGCGGTAGAGCGAGCGTACGATCGCATCACCCATCATCGCCGCATTGTGGGCGATGAAGACGATACGCAGCGCCACTTGCGCATTGGCGGCGCGGATTTCGGTCAGCACAGCATGAAGATGGGCGCGGGCCACGATGTCGTTTCGGCGTGGCAAGAGGCCGTTGATCAGCGAGAGGGTCGGTGCCACGAACAAGCTGAAGATCAGCACGATCTGCCAGATCAGCGCTTCGGTCGGCTGCATGTAGTACCAGCCCATGACGGACGCGACGAGCCAGGCGAGCGGGATCAGCGAGCGGCGAAGGTTGTCGTACATCTTCCATCGGCCGAGCATCGACAGCCCGTTCGACAGATTGAAGATGTAGGGCAGCAATTGCCAGTCGCCACGCGCCCAGCGGTGCTGACGCGACATCTCGACCTCGTAGCGGGTCGGGAAATCCTCGACGAGCTCGACGTCGGTCACAAGTGCGCAGCGCACATAGGAGCCTTCGAGCAGGTCGTGGCTGAGAACGGCGTTTTCCTTGATGCGGCCCTTCAGCGCCGCCTCGAAGGCGTCGACCTGATAGAGGCCCTTACCGGTGAAGCTGCCTTCGCCGGCGATGTCCTGATAGACATCGGAAACGGTGAAGACGTAGGGGTCGATACCGCGGTTGGCCGAGAAGATGCGCTGGAAGGCCGAGGCTTCGCTGCCGGTGGTCAGCGACGGCGTCACGCGCGGCTGCAGCAGGCTATAGCCGGCAATAACGTCCTGAGTTTCGGGATCGACCACCGGACGGTTGATCGGGTGATACATCTTGCCGACGAGCTTCGTTACCGCATCGCGCATCAGGCGCGTGTCGGAATCGAGCGTCATGACGTATTGTACATTCTCCGGCACCATGTTGGCGCCCTGCAGGAACGAGGTGTCACGGTCGCCACGCAGGAGCATGTTCAGCTCGTGCAGCTTGCCGCGCTTGCGCTCCCAGCCCATCCACACGCCTTCCTGCTCGTTGTAGAGCCGGCGGCGATGCAGCAGATAGAAGCGGGTCTTGCCGTCATAGGCGTAACGCGCCGAGAGCTGGGCGATCTCGCGCTTGGCGTAGTCGAGAACGTCCGTATCGGTGCCGGATTCCTCGACCTTGCTGTCGGCCCAGTCGCTGACGAGCGCGAAATAGATCTCGCCACGCGGATTGGCGAGGTAATGCACCTCGAGATTGCGCACCAGTTCGTCGACATGGTCGCGCTTGGAGATGAGGCAGGGCACGGCGACGAGGGTACGGGCGTGCTCGGGAATGCCGTCGATGAACTCGTAGCCGACAAGCCGGGACGGTTTGACGAACAATGTCACCAGCGTGTTGAACAGCCCCATCGCGCCTTCCGAGGCCGGCAGTGCGAAGAGCAGCAACATGATCAGCTTCGCGCCGCTTGGAATATCCATCGGGCTGACGAAGGAGTAGACGGCGATCATCGCCAGGATGGTCAGAAGAATGTTCGGTCCGGCGATCGCGAACCAGTCCAGCTTGCGGCTGAAGCGGATGATCGTCTGCAGCAGCGACGGTCGGTAGTTGATCTTGTTTTCAAGCATCTTGCGCTGCTTGCCGACGAGGAAGGAGCCAACATTCGGCTCCTGCAGCGGCGCCTCGGTCTCAGCCGCGGCTTCAGCCTCGCGAACCATCTCGACGGCGATCTGGGTCACCTCGTATTCGCTGTGGCCGGAGCGGCGGGCCAGCTTCTCGATCGTGTCGCGATACTTGTTGCGCGAGCCGAAATCGAGCGCCGCATAGTCGGAGCCTTCGCGCAGCGCCGCATCGATCTTGCTGACGCTTTCAAACCAGACCGCCCAGTCGGTGTCGTCGATCTCGCGCAAGGAGCGGATGATGTTGCTCATCGTCGCGTTGCCGGACGACAGGCGGTTCTGCTCGGCAACCAGCGCGCTCTCGACGTCGCTGCCGCGCTTTTCGAGCCGCTCTTCGATCCAGGCGATCACGGCACCCGAGGTCTGAGAGCCGTCCCGCATGCGGTAGAGCAGCTGCGCTACGAAGGTGTTGTCGGCCGCCAGCGCCTCCGATTCGGCGAGCAGGGCCCGGCATTTTTCTGGGTCGTTCAGACGGATAATCTGGTCGGCGACGTCGTTTGCCTTGCGGCGCATGCCGCGCGAACGCTCGACGCGGATGGCGATCCGACGCAGGTTCTCGATCAGCACGAAACGCAGGATCGACGGCAGCGCCCAGAGTTCACCGATCTTGAAGGTCTCGTGCTTCTGGAAGCCTTCAACCATCGCCGTGATGCTTTCACGCGTCACCGTGCTGTGGGTATGGGCGACATAGAGCCAGGCAAGCGCCATGGTACGCGGGATGACCGTTCCAGAAACCGACAGCGTCGGAAGCTGACGATAGAACCGCCGCGGGAAATCGCGCCGCACTTCCTGGATCGCCTCTTCGACGACGTGATGGTTGTCGAGCAGCCACTCGGCGGCCGGCGTGATCGTCGCCCCGGCCTCCACGTCTGCAGCCGTTGCCCGGTAGACCCGCAGGATCTCGTTCTCGTTTTCGCGGTGCCGCGGCCGGAACTCGAACGGAAAGAAGCCCGGCAGCGAAGAGACGCCCTTCAATGCGAGGTCTTCACCGCATTGCCGGAGGTCCTCCATCGAGAAGAAGGTTGCACGGATCGAATCGTTGTAATCGATCTGCTTCGCTTCCGGTTCGCGGGAAGAGGCGGGCGGCGTAGTTTGAAGCTGCATGGGTACGGGTTCTGAATCCAACCGGGGTTGATCGGCCCGGCCCTCGTTGGGGTGCCGGGTTGGCTGCGGACCTGAGAAATCAGGCTGAGCCGGCGCGTTGCTAGACACGGTCATGTGTCCTCCCATCCACCGTCATCTCCCGGGAAACCGGGAACTGGCGGCAACAGGCACCGCCCGCGACTGGGCATCGGAGATTGCAAAGCCGGCGGCGCATTGGTTTTCAAGGCCGCGGTGATGCATGAAAATGGCATTTTTTAGCCGTGGTGCCAACAGCTTGCAAGGATTGCTCATGTAAGTTTGGACGAATTGCGCACAGGCGTTTCGGCCCCAAACCGGCCGCCGCGCGCGCCCCGATGGCACGTAGTTCCAGCTATTTCAAATGCCCCCTTCCAGGCCTCATCGCGTATGGCAGACGATGTCAAACGTGAAGCGACGAGGAAGGTTCCCTCGAAATCAATAAAAGCGCGAGCGGTATCAGCCCACCTGCTCGGTAATCCACTCGCGAAAGGCAAGGCTGATCGGGTTCTCGAGTTTGCCCTCGGGCACGGCAAGATAGTAGCTGTTTTCCGTCTGCATCGGCCGATCCAGCACGATCTGCAAGGTGCCCGCGGCCAGTTCCTGCTCGATCAGGTAGCGTGGCAAAAGCGCAAAACCGAGCCCGGCGGTCGCCGCCTCGATCACCATGGCGAACTGGTCGAAACGGTTGCCGCGATAGGCGCCCCTCCCGTCCATGTCGTTGGCCTCGAACCATTGCGCCCAGAGCTTCGGCCGGGTGGCGAGATGCAGCATCGGCCCTGTGACGATATCTTCCGGGGATGCAACCGGATGCGCTGCCAGCATGGCGGGACTTGCGGCCGGCACGATGATCTCGCTGCAGAGGTAGCTGCAAGTCGCTCGCGCCCAGACGGGCTGGCCATAATGAATGGCGAGGTCGAAATTCTGTTCCTCGAAATCGAACGGCGCCGAGCGCGAGGCGATGTTGATCACCGTGTCCGGATGGCGCTTGAGGAAGTCGGGAAGCCGCGGCACCAGCCAGCGACTACCGAAGGTCGGCAGCGATGCAATCGACAGCGTCGAGTCCGCCCGCGCCGACGCCATGGCCCGCACCATCAGTTCCTCGGTCTGGTTGAGCAGGCGCCGGACCTCGGGCAGGAACTTCTGTCCGGCATCCGACAGGATCACGCGCTGGCGCACGCGCTCGAACAGGAGCACGCCAAGCTGGTTTTCGAGATCCTTGATCTGGCGGCTGACGGCACTCTGGGTCAGGTTCAGCTCGGCCGCGGCCTGCGTGAAGCTGCCATGTCGCGCCGCGCACTCGAACGCCTGCAGCGTCGTTACGTCGGGAACCAGCCTGCGGCTCAACTTCATTCCGCCCTCGCATCAACATAGTCAGAAGCAACGCGATCAATGGCCAGTTCGATCGGATATCATCCGAAATGAGAATGACCTTGTCCTTCACCCATAGCGCGAGGCGAGCCCCAGTGAAAGAGAATAGTTTCGTATCGGCCGATGACATCCGTTCGGCCTTTTCCGCCGCCATGTCGGTCATGTACCGCGAAGAGGTGCCGGCCTATGGCACGCTGATGGAGCTGGTTGCCAAGGTAAACGACGATGCGCTCGCCGCCGACCCGGCCCTGAAGGAGCGTCTTGACGCGACTGACTCGCTTGATCGCATTTCCGAAGAGCGTCACGGCGCGATCCGGCTCGGCACGCCGGCCGAACTTGCGATGATGCGCCGCGTCTTTGCCGTCATGGGCATGTACCCGGTCGGTTACTACGATCTGTCGACCGCCGGCGTCCCGGTTCATTCGACCGCCTTCCGCCCGGTCGGCGAGACCGCGCTGAAGCGCAACCCCTTCCGCGTCTTCACTTCGCTGCTGCGCCTCGACCTGATTGCCGACGAAGCGTTGCGTGCCGAAGCCGAGATTGTCCTTTCCGCGCGCCATATCTTCACAGCCGGCGCCGTGAAACTGACGGAAAAGGCCGAACGCGACGGCGGCCTCGACAAGGCGGAGGCCGAGCGCTTCGTCTCGGAAGTGCTTGAAACCTTCCGCTGGCACGACAAGGCCAATGTCAGCGCCGACATGTACAAGCGCCTGCATGACGCCCACCGCCTGATCGCCGATGTCGTTTCCTTCAAGGGCCCGCACATCAACCACCTGACGCCGCGCACGCTCGACATCGACAAGGTGCAGGCGCTGATGCCGGAATATGCGATTGCCCCGAAGGCCGTCGTCGAGGGCCCGCCGACCCGTAAGTGCCCGATCCTGCTTCGCCAGACTTCGTTCAAGGCGCTGGAAGAGCCGGTTTCCTTTAGGGATGCCGACGGCACCTGGAAGGCCGGTTCGCACACCGCCCGCTTCGGCGAGATCGAACAGCGCGGCATAGCGCTGACGCCGAAGGGCCGCGCGCTCTATGACGACCTGCTCGACGCCTCGCGCAAGATCGTCCGCCCGGCTGCCGACGGCTCCAATGCCCGCGAATACGAAGCAGCCCTTGCCAAGGCTTTCGAGCCCTTCCCGGACACCTGGGCAGGCATCCGCGAAGCCGGGCTCGGCTATTTCAGCTACTCGCTGACGGAAAAGGGCCGCAAGGCCGGGATTTCCGCCAAGCGCGACATCGAAGCGCTGATCGCCGACGGCCTCGTCCAGTTCGACGCCATCGTTTACGAAGACTTCCTGCCGGTCAGCGCCGCAGGTATCTTCCAGTCGAACCTCGGCGACAGCGCCCAGCAGGACTTCGTTGCCAGCCCGAACCAGAAGCGCTTCGAGAGCGATCTCGGCGCCACAGTTCTCAACGAGTTCGACCACTATGCCGGGATCGAACAGGCTTCGATCGAAAACTGCATCCGGGCCTTGACCGGTGCCATCGCTGCGGAATGATGCTTACCCCATGATCGACCAACGGCACATCGACGCGCTCGCCGGCATCCTTGGAGACAAGGGTGTCGTCACGCGTCCGGAAGATCTGGAAGCCTACGAGACCGGCGCGCGCTATGATCGCGGCCGGACATCGCTCGTGCTACGGCCGGCGACGACCGAGGAGGTTTCCGCCGCCGTCGCCTATTGCGTGGCGAACGGCATCGCGCTGATCCCACAATCCGGCAACACCGGGCTTGTCTCCGGCTCGACCCCGGATCAGTCCGGCGATGAAGCCGTGCTCAGCCTCGACCGGCTGGCGAAGCGCTTCGAACTCGACCTCGACAACCGTTCGGTACGTCTCGATGCCGGCTTCCGGCTGTCCGATCTCAACCGGCGGCTGGAAGAGCACGGGCTGTTCTTCCCGATCGACCTTGGTGCCGACCCGCGCATCGGCGGCATGATCGCCACCAACACCGGCGGCTCGCGCTTCCTGAAATATGGCGACGTACGCCGCAATACGCTCGGCCTCAAGGTCGTGCTGGCGGACGCCGAAGGCACCGTGCTCGACCTGCAATGTGACCTGCGCAAGAACAACACCGGCGTCGACTGGAAACAGCTTTTCGTCGGCACGTCAGGCGCCTTCGGCATTGTCACCGAGTGTGTGCTCAACCTCGAGCGCCTGCCGCAGCAGACCGCGACCGCGCTGCTGGTTCCGGCAAGTGGCGCGCAGGTGCTGCCGCTGCTGCGGGCCATGGAAGAGCGCCTCGGCGCCTATCTCTCGGCCTTCGAGGGCATGTCGAGCAATTCCGTCAGGGCCGCCTTTGCCCACGTGCCGTCTCTGAAAAACCCGTTCCAGGGCGGTAACGTGCCTGATTACGTCATCCTAGCCGAGATCAGCCGCACCTGGGCCCCGCGTGAAGGCGAGCAATCGCTCGACGCCGTGCTTGAGACCGCACTCGCCGAGATCTGGGAGATGGAGGAGGCACCGCTCGCCGATGCCTTCGTCGGCCCGCCACACGAAATCTGGGCGCTGCGCCACGCGCTGTCCGAGGGCGTCAAGCATCTCGGCAAGCTGATCGCCTTCGACGTCTCCTTCCGCCGGGGTGACATCATGGCCTTCTGCGACCATATGAAGGCCGAAATGCCCTCGAAATTCCCCGATGTGACCGTCTGCGATTTCGGCCATATCGGCGACGGCGGCGTGCACTTCAACCTCGTCGTTCCGAAGGACAGCCCGCTTCTCAAGGACGAAACCTTCGAACCGCGGCTTCGCGAATGGGTTTTCGCCGTCGCCGTCGAGGAGTATCACGGCAGCTTCAGCGCGGAACATGCGATCGGCCGCCGCAATCAGGCCTATTACGACTTTTATACGCCAGACAAACTCAAGGATATGGCCGCGGGCCTGAAGACGCTGACCTCACCGGGCAAACTCGGCAGCGTGCGTTTCGGATAGGCCAGAGTGGATTGAGGAAAAGCGTGTGCGGTTTTCCGCCCGCATTCCGCTCCAACGAATGATCTAAACCAATAAAACGGGAGTCAGACCATGAACATCGCAACCAAGAAAGTCGACGTGACCAAGGAAGCTGCAGCGCTTCTCGAAAAGATGGGCGTCGCCAAGGAACTCTACACCGGCGGCGACATGCCGTCCTACAGCCCCGTCACCGGCGAAAAGATCGGCAATCTCAAGACGGTTTCGGCCGCCGAAGCCGCCGCCAAGATCGAAAAGGCCCATGAGGCCTTCAAGGCCTGGCGCCTCGTTCCGGCGCCGAAGCGCGGCGAGCTGATCCGCCTGCTCGGCGAAGAACTGCGCGCGTTTAAGGCCGACCTCGGCCGCCTGGTTTCGATCGAAGCCGGCAAGATCACGTCGGAAGGCCTCGGCGAAGTCCAGGAAATGATCGACATCTGCGATTTCGCCGTCGGTCTTTCGCGCCAGCTCTACGGCCTGACGATCGCCACCGAGCGTCCCGGCCACCGCATGATGGAAACCTGGCATCCGCTCGGCGTCGTCGGCGTGATCTCGGCCTTCAACTTCCCGGTCGCCGTCTGGTCGTGGAACACGGCGCTGGCCCTCGTCTGCGGCAACTCCGTCGTCTGGAAGCCGTCGGAAAAGACCCCGCTGACGGCCCTTGCCTCGCAGGCGATCTTCGAGCGCGCCGTCGCCCGCTTCGGTGATGCCCCGGAAGGCCTGTCACAGGTGCTGATCGGCGATCGCGCCATCGGTGAAGTCCTCGTCGACAACCCGAAGGTTCCGCTCGTATCGGCCACCGGATCCACCCGCATGGGCCGCGACGTCGGTCCGCGCCTTGCCAAGCGCTTCGCCCGCGCCATCCTCGAACTCGGTGGCAACAATGCCGGCATCGTTTGCCCCTCGGCCGATCTCGACATGGCGCTGCGCGCCATCGCCTTCGGCGCCATGGGCACCGCCGGTCAGCGTTGCACCACCATGCGCCGCCTCTTCGTACACGAAAGCGTCTACGACCAGCTCGTTCCGCGCCTGAAGAAGGCCTATGGTTCGGTTTCGGTCGGCAACCCGCTGGAATCGACCGCCCTCGTCGGCCCGCTGGTCGACAAGGCTGCCTTTGACGGCATGCAGAAGGCAATCGCTGAAGCCAAGTCGCACGGTGGCAGCGTCACCGGCGGCGAACGCGTCGAGCTCGGCTATGACAACGGCTACTACGCCAAGCCGGCTCTCGTCGAAATGCCTGTCCAGGCCGGCCCGGTCTTTGAAGAAACCTTCGCGCCGATCCTCTACGTCATGAAGTACAGCGACTTCGACGCCGTTCTTGACGACCACAATGCGGTCGCAGCCGGCCTGTCGTCCTCGATCTTCACCCGCGACATGCAGGAATCGGAACGCTTCCTCGCCGTCGACGGCTCGGATTGCGGCATCGCCAACGTCAACATCGGCACCTCGGGCGCTGAAATCGGCGGCGCCTTCGGTGGCGAAAAGGAAACCGGCGGCGGTCGCGAATCCGGCTCGGACTCGTGGAAGGCCTACATGCGCCGCGCCACCAACACGGTGAACTATTCGAAGGCTCTGCCGCTGGCGCAGGGCGTGTCGTTCGACATCGAATAACCGGCGCACCCAGGTAGGCAACGACCATGACCATCAACCAAACGGTCAAGGAGGCGGGCTTTCAGCCCGCCTCGCGGATCTCCTCGATCGGAGTGTCCGAAATCCTCAAGATCGGCGCCCGCGCGCAGGCGATGAAGCGCGAAGGTCAGCCGGTGATCATTCTGGGCGCCGGCGAGCCGGACTTCGACACGCCGGATTATGTCAAGGATGCCGCCTGCGAGGCGATCAAGCGCGGCGACACCAAATACACCGCACTCGACGGCACGCCGGAGCTGAAGAAGGCGATCCGCGAAAAATTCCAGCGTGAAAACGGCCTTGCCTACGAGCAGGACGAGATCACGGTGGCAACGGGCGCCAAGCAGATCCTGTTCAACGCCATGATGGCGTCGATCAATCCCGGCGACGAAGTGGTCATCCCGACGCCCTACTGGACCTCCTATTCGGATATCGTCCAGATCTGCGAAGGCAAGCCGGTCCTGATCCCCTGCAATGCCTCCTCCGGCTTCCGGCTGACGGCCGACAAGCTCGAAGCGGCAATCACGCCGAAAACGCGTTGGGTGCTGCTCAACTCGCCGTCGAACCCGTCGGGTGCCGCCTACAGCGCTGCCGACTACCGGCCGCTGCTCGATGTTCTCCTGAAGCACCCGCACGTGTGGCTGCTGGTCGACGACATGTACGAGCACATCGTCTATGACGGCTTCCGCTTCGTCACGCCGGCCCAGCTCGAGCCCAGGCTCAAGGACCGCACGCTCACGGTCAACGGCGTTTCCAAGGCCTATGCCATGACCGGCTGGCGTATCGGCTATGCCGGTGGCCCGCGGGATCTGATCAAGGCGATGGCCGTGGTTCAGAGCCAGGCGACCTCCTGCCCCTCCTCGGTCAGCCAGGCCGCTTCGGTGGCAGCGCTCACCGGTCCGCAGGAGTTCCTGCATGAGCGCACCGCGAGCTTCCAGCACCGTCGCGATCTGGTCGTCAATGGCCTCAACGCCATAGCCGGTCTCGACTGCCGCGTTCCGGAAGGTGCGTTCTACACCTTCTCCGGCTGCGCCGGCATGCTCGGCAAGGTCACGCCCTCGGGCAAGAGGATCGAGACGGATACGGACTTCTGCGCCTACCTGCTCGACGACGCCCATGTCGCCGTCGTTCCGGGCTCGGCCTTCGGTCTCTCGCCGTTCTTCCGCATCTCCTATGCGACCTCGGAAGCGGAGCTGAAGGGAGCGCTGACGCGCATCGCCGACGCCTGCGCGCGGCTTTCTTAGTCGGGTCATAAGCGGGCGCTCTGAACTCGGAAACGCCCCTCACCCTAGCCCTCTCCCCGCTTGCGGGGAGAGGGGACAGCGTCGAGATCGCTGCACCAACCCCTTTTCCACACGACGAATCTTCTGCCTTCGCTCCGCACGGAGCGCAGCTGCTTGGCGTGCCCCCAGGTATTGAGAGGGATATGCGGCAGCGGGATGAGGGGCAGTCCCGAACTCCTCCCCGTCAAAACGTTGGCGGCGTACAGGCGCTGATCACTTCGCAGGGCACAGGCCCGACGCAGCGAAACCGATGCGGTCGCCGGCTTTCGAAGTAGTAGGCATCCCCCGGCCCAAGAATGCGCCGCTCGTCGTCGACCGTGACCTCGATGCGGCCCGAAAGCACGATGCCCCCCTCCTCGCCGTCATGCACCAGCGGCACCTTCCCGGTGTCGGCGCCCGGCTGATAGACCTCTTTGAGGATCTGCAGGCTGCGGCCGAAGAGGTTTTCGCCGATCTGGCGATAGGAGATCGGTCCCTTGCCGATCTCCACCAGTTCTTCCGCCGCATAAAACGCCTTGCGCGGCTTCTCCGGCTCGAAGGAAAAGAACTCCGCAAGCCCGATCGGGATGCCGTCGAGAATGCGCTTGAGCGCGCCGACGGACGGGTTGGAGGCGTTCGATTCGATCAGCGAGATCGTCGAGTTGGTGACGCCCGCCCGCTTGGCGAGTTCACGCTGCGACAGATTGTGCATCAGCCTCAGATGGCGAAGCCGGTTTCCGATGTCGACGCTCACGGTGCACGTTTCCCTGTTCAGGTTGTTCGGAATAGCGCAAATACGCCATACCATAGCATTTAAAATCAATGCTTTAACTGACAGCAGAAAAGGACTTGTTTGGCAAATCAAATCATGGCGTCAATCGCCGACTTCAGGAGGATGCCATGAACCAGCACACCAAACCCAACGCCCCCGTTCTCGACAGCTATTGGATGCCGTTTACCGCCAACCGGCAGTTCAAGCAGGCGCCGCGCCTGCTCGCCTCGGCCGAAGGCATGCACTACACCAGCACTGATGGCCGCACGATCCTCGACGGCACCGCCGGGCTCTGGTGCGTCAACGCCGGCCACGGCCGCCGCCAGATCGCGGCCGCCGTCGAGCGCCAGCTTTCGACCATGGATTTTGCCCCCTCCTTCCAGATGGGCCATCCGATCGCCTTCGATTTCGCCGAGCGCCTCGCCGAGATCGCGCCCGGCCCTGAAGGCCAGAAGCTCGACCGCGTGTTCTTCACCGGATCCGGCTCGGAATCGGTCGACACGGCGTTGAAGATCGCGATCGCCTACCAGCGCGCGATCGGCCAGGGCACCCGCACGCGCTTGATCGGCCGCGAGCGCGGCTATCACGGCGTCGGTTTCGGCGGCATCTCGGTCGGCGGCATCCTCAACAACCGCCGCGTCTTCCCACAGCTGCCGGGTTCGGACCATCTGCGCCATACGCATGACCCCGCCAAGAACGCCTTCGTCAAGGGTCAGCCGGAACACGGCGCCGAGCTTGCCGACGATCTTGAGCGTCTGGTGGCGCTGCATGGCGCCGAGACCATCGCCGCCTGCATCGTCGAACCGGTCGCCGGCTCCACCGGCGTGCTGATCCCGCCGAAGGGCTATCTCGAGCGCCTGCGCGCCATCTGCGACAAGCACGGCATCCTCCTGATCTTCGACGAAGTCATCACCGGCTTTGGCCGCCTCGGCGCCGCCTTCGCCACCGACTACTTCGGCGTCACCCCTGATATGGTGACGGCGGCCAAGGGTCTCACCAACGGCGCCATCCCGATGGGCGCAGTCTTTGCCAGCCGCAAGGTGCACGACGCGCTGATGCATGGCCCGGAAAACGCGATCGAACTCTTCCACGGCTACACCTATTCCGGCCACCCGGCCGCCTGCGCCGCCGGTATTGCCACGCTCGACATCTACCGCGACGAGGACCTGATGACCCGCGCCGTCGAGCTGCAGGACGCTTGGCACGACGCCATGCATTCGCTCAAAGGTCTGCCCAATGTCATCGACATCCGCACGATCGGGCTCATTGCCGGCATCGAGCTGCAATCGCGCGACGGTGCGATCGGCGCCCGCGCCTATGACGTCTTCGTCGATTGCTTCGAAAAGGGCCTGCTGATCCGCGTCACCGGCGACATCATCGCCTTCTCGCCGCCGCTGATCGCCGAAGAAAAGCATTTCGGCGAGATCGTTTCGATCCTCGGCGATGCGCTGAAGCGCGCCAAGTAAGTCTAACCGAAACAAGTCAAAACAACGTCGCCGCCGAAGACTTCGGCGGCGGCGTTTGCTTTTCGAACGGCAGGCCGAATCCGGCTAATCTTTCGCGAAAGAACCGCGCCCTAACGGATCAGCAGCGCCCGGAAATCGTTGACGTTGGTGCCGGTCGGTCCCGGCACGAAGAGATCGCCGCTCGCCGAAAAGGCCGTCCAGGCATCGTGGCAGGCGAGACTGAGCCGCGGATCGATGCCCGCTGCCCGCATGCGGGCGATGCTCTCGCCATCAGCAAAGGCCCCGGCATTGTCTTCCGAGCCATCGATGCCGTCCGTATCAGCCGCGAGCGCATCGATCCCCGACACGCCATCGATATCGAGTGCCAGCGACAGCAGAAACTCGCTGTTGCGCCCGCCCTTGCCGTAATCCTTGCCGGAAATTGTCACCGTCGTCTCGCCGCCGGACAAAAGCACCACCGGCTTGTCGAAGGGACGGTTTCTCAGCGCCACCTCGCGGGCAAGGGCCGCATGCATGCGGCCGATGTCGCGCGCCTCGCCTTCGATCGCATCGGAAAGGATGCGCGTCTCGATGCCGAGTTCGCGTGCCTTGGTGGCGGCCGCCTCGAGCGAAACGCTCGCCGAAGCAATCACATGGCATTCATGCCGGGAAAACCGCGGATCGTCGGGGTCGGGTGCTCCAGCCGCCTCCGAACGCAGATGCATCATCACACCGTCGGGAAGTTCCATCCGGTAGCGAGCAACGATCTCGAGCGCCTCCGCCGCCGTGCTGCGATCCGGCACGGTCGGGCCCGAAGCAACGAAGGCCGGGTTGTCGCCCGGCACGTCAGAGACGACGAGGCTGACGACACGCGCCGGAAATGCCGCCGCGGCGAGCCGTCCGCCCTTGATCCGTGACACGTGCTTGCGCACGACGTTCATCGCCGAGATCGGCGCCCCTGAGGCAAGCAGCGCCTTGTTGACGGCAATCTCATCGGCAAGGGTCAGACCCGCGGGTGGTGCCGGCAGCAACGCCGAACCGCCGCCGGAGATCAGCGCGATGACGAGGTCGTCCGAGGTCAGTCCAGCAACGGCCTTGAGCAACGCATTCGATGCGGCAAGCCCAGCTTCATCCGGCACCGGATGGGCCGACTGCAGCACGGTGATCGACTCGCAATGCTCCACCGGACCGTGGCGCGCCACCACCGTGCCACTAAAGGGGTGCTGCCAAAGCTTCTCGAAGGCGGCCGCCATCTGGCTCGCCGCCTTGCCGGCGCCAACGACCACCGTCCGCCCCTTCGGCAGGTCGGGCAGATGCGCCTGGATCGCCTCGTAGGGGTCGGCGGCTCGAACGGCTTCCTCGAACAACCGGGTCAGGAAGGGGCGCGCTTCAATCATGGCTTTCGCTCAGTCGGCTATTTCGAGGTCGTAGACGAAGATGCCGGCAATGCCGCCTTCGGCCGCTGCCACGATCTTGGCGCCGGTCTTGCGATGCTCCTCGTCCTCCAGATAGGCGTCGCGTGCGGCCGCATCGGTAAAGTCGACGATGAAGCCTTCGCCAAAGCCTTTGTCCATGCCTTCCTCCGGGCTGACATTCGCGCCGATATGGGCGGCGAGAAAGCCGCGCAAACGCGCCTTCAGCGCGGCGATCTCCGCAAAGATGGCCGCTTTCTCCTCGCTGGAAATTTCGGGGCGGAAACGGATGAAGACACAGTGGCGGATCATGGGGACCTCAACGGATATCGGCGCGGGCGCGCGGGCGGCTGTCGTTTCGTTCGTGGGCGAAGATCGCCGGCGGCAGGGGTTGATGTTCACGGATGATGTCTGCGCCCTTCTCGCCCATCATGATCGTCGGCCCGTTGGTGTTGCAAGAGGGAACGCGCGGCATCACCGAGCTGTCGCAGACGCGCAGGCCTTCGAGCCCGCGCACCTTCAGGTCGAGACCGACGACGGCCGTCGCATCCGTACCCATCTTGCAGGTGCCGACGGGGTGGTGGTCGGTCTTGGCGTTGGCGCAACCATAGTCGAAGAACTGCTCATCGCTGACGACCGAATTGCCCGGAAGACGCTCCGCCAGCACGAAGGGCTTGAGGGCTGCCTGCTGCATGATTTCGCGAGCGATCTTCAGGCCCTCGATCGACATCTTGCGGTCGTGCGGGTCTTCCCAGTAGTTGGGATCGATCAGCGGCGCTGCGGCCGGATCGGAGGATTTGAGCCGCACGGTCCCGCGCGAGCGCGGATGCAGATAGGCCGAATTCAGCGTCACGCCCGCATTCTTCAGCTTCTCGACGCCGGCCTCGATGCCGGAACCGAGACCCAAGTGGAACTGGATATCGGGCGAACGGGCGTTCGGATCGGCGTACCAGAAGCCGCCGGTTTCAAACAGCGAGGACGCGACCGGCCCGGAGCGGAAGAGCACATATTGCAGCCCAGCCCATAGCGTACGATGGAGTTTCGCCACGCCGTCATAGGTGTGGTCGCCGGTGCATTCGGAAATCACGAAGAGATCGAGGTGATCCTGCAGGTTGCCGCCGACGCCCGGCAGGTCATGTTTCACCGAAACGCCTGCTGACTTCAGGTGATCGGCCGGACCAATGCCGGATTGCAGCAGTAGCTTCGGCGATCCGATGGCGCCGGAGGAAACAAGCACCTCCCGCTCCGCCCGGACGATCTCGCTGCCCTTGGCCGTGACAACCTCGACGCCGACGGCGCGTGTGCCTTCAAGCACGATCCGCGCCACGCGCGCGCCGGTGCGAACCGTCAGGTTGCGCCGGTCCTTGATCGGCGAAAGGTAAGCAAGCGACGCACTCGAGCGACGGCGGTTGCGCTGGGTGAGCTGGTAGAAACCGACGCCCGCCTGCTGGCGGCCGTTGAAATCATGGTTGTAGGGAATGCCGAGCTCCTGGCCGGCACGGATATAGGCGTCGCAGATCGGTAGCGCCGAAACCGGCATCGAGACGCCGAGCGGCCCGCCATAGGCATGATAGTCGTCGGCAAAGCGCTGGTTGTCTTCCGAGCGCTTGAAATAGGGAAGCACGCTGCGATAGTCCCAGCCGGTGCAGCCGTCCTCGGAGGCCCAAAGGTCGTAGTCGGCGGCATTGCCGCGGGTGTAGAGCTGGGCGTTGATCGACGAGCCGCCGCCGATGACCTTGGCCTGGGTGTAGCGCAGTACCCTGCCCTTCATGTGCTTCTGCGGCACCGTTTCCCAGCCCCAACTGGCGACCCCTTTGGTCATCTTGGCAAAGCCCGCCGGCATGTGGAACAGCGGGTTCCAGTCGCCGCCGCCGGCTTCCAGCAACAGGACACGCACCGACGGATCCTCGGACAGCCGATTGGCAAGAACGCAGCCGGCCGGGCCGGCACCGGTGATGATGTAGTCGTAGCTCATTCCCTGTTTTCCTCCACCGCCGCCATTTGGAACGTTCCAAATTTTCGGCGTGTTCAACTCAGTTCCGCCCGTACTGACGAGCCCATATTTCCTGCGCTATTCCTAGAGTCGGCCGATCGAAAGCCCGCCATCCGCCTGGATGACCGAGCCCGTCGCAAAGCCGAATTTGCCGCCGGCAAGCGAGGCAGCGATGTTGCCGATATCGTCGGGTTCGCCCCAGCGGCGCATCGGCACCAGCCCGCCGTCGATGAGGGCGTCGTATTTTGCCGAGACGCCGGCGGTCATGTCGGAGCGAATAATGCCCGGCCGGACCTCGAAAACGGAGATGCCGGTGTTGGCAAGCCGGAGCGCCAGCCCCTGGCTGAAAGCGGCAAGACCGGCCTTGGTCATGCAATAGTCGAGCCTCTCCGGCGAGGTCATCGTTGCCGAAACCGAGGTGATGTTGATGATCGAGCGTGGTGTCGGACCGCCCGGATCGGTCAGCATCGAGAGCAGAACGGCCTGGGTGAAAAACACCGTGCCGCGCAAGTTCGTGGCGACGATCGTGTCGAAATTCTCCGGCAGAAGGTCGAGGAAATCGCCGCGGACCACCGAGGCGATGCCGGCATTGTTGACGAGGCAGCGGATAGGGCCGAGCTCGGCGCGAATGCGCTCGACGGTCGCCGCATGACCGCCGACATCGGCAAGATTCGCCTCGATGTAGATGGCCCGGCCGCTATCGCCCGCAAGTTCGGACAGCGTCTGCGCGGTCGTGGCATCTGCGGCACCAAGCCCGGTAATCGCGATATCGAATCCTTCACGGGCAAGCGCACGGGCAACGCCGAGACCGATGCCGCGGCGACCGCCGGTGACGATGGCGACGGGACGCGTCGATGACGTCATGATCGGATCTCCTTCGCAAGGATATGGTCGGCGACCCTCAGCGCCTGGGCGGCAATTGTCAGCGCGGGGTTGACGGCGGCGGACGTCGGCAGGCAGCCGGCATCGACGACGAAGAGATTGGGATGATCAAAGGCGCGGCAGTAGGTATCGAGCGGCGCGTCCTTCGGGTCCTTGCCCATCCGAACCGTGCCGCACTGGTGCGACGGCGTGCGCTTATCAAACGGCTGGGACAGAACGATCGGATAACCGGCCGCCTTGAAATGCTCCCGCATCTTTGCCTCGAGGCTGGAGAGCGCTTCCATGTTGGAGCGCCGCCACTGCATGATGATGCCCTTGCCGTCGACCATGATGCGGCTTTCCGGGTTCGGCAGGTCCTCCGTCATCATGTACCAGTCGACCGCATGACCGGCCATCAGGTCGAAGGCGAAGCGTGGACCCCAGACCGGTGCATTGGCCTTGAGGATGTCGGCGTTGATCTTGCCGAGCAGTTGCACATTGCCGAGCGGAAGATCGTTCCTGCCGCCGGTCAGGTAATAGTCGTTGAGCATCAGCGTCTTCTGGTAGACGCTGTCATTGCGCTTGAACGGGCTGATCGCCAGCATGGCGCTGCAATTGTGGTTCATGAAGTTGCGACCGACCTGGTCGGAGGCGTTCGCCAGCCCCTTGCCGTCGCCGGAGCGCAACAGAATGGCGGCCGAATTGATCGCGCCCGCCGACAGGATCACCAGCTTTGGCGACAGCTTCTTCTTCTCGCCTCGATGGGTGTAATGGATCGCCCCGATCCGGCCCCCCGGACCGGCCTCCAGCGTATCGACATGCGCCGAGGTGATCAGCTCGATGTTCGGATCGTTCAGCGCGGCAGCGAGCGGCGCGGTCTCGGCGTCCTTCTTGCCCTTTCCGGTGTTCGGAAACCCGTCCCAGGGCGTGCGCCCGCCGGCAAGCCACGTGTCGATATCGACGCCGAGCGGCAGCGTCGCCGGATGCAGCCCCTGCGCCTTCAGCTCAGTGCGGGCACGGGCGATGGCCGGCTCGTCCGGTACCGGACCAAAGCTATAGGGCGAGCTATGGAACGGCTCCGTCGGGTCGTCGCCCAGTTCACCACGCACCTCGAACAATCGCTCGGCCTTGCCGTACCACGGTTCCAGCTCCTCGTAGGGGAAGGGCCAGGCCGGCGAAATGCCGCCGAGATGTTGCATCTCGGTGAAGTCCTCGGCGCGGTAGCGCAGGAGCACCGCGCCGAAGAGCTTGGAGTTGCCGCCGACGAAATAGAAGTTTCCCGGATTGAACTCAGTCCCGTCAGGCTCGCGCCACATCTCCCTCGGCCGGAAGTGACCCTTGACGAAGATCGAACTGTAGTTGCGCGCCTCCGGCGTATCGGGCAGCCGCTCGCCGCGCTCGAGGATGGCGATGCGGGCACCGGAGCCAGCAAGCCCCGCCGCAAGCGTGGAGCCGCCGATCCCCGACCCGATGATGACGATGTCCGGCTGCTCCTGCATGATCGGTTACGCGATCCGCTGCTGGCTCTGCGGATCGAAGAACACCGCCTTGTCGAGGTTGAAGGCAAGCCGCGACGTCTGGCCGGCCGCGATACGGGCATCGGCTCTGAGCCGGGCAACGATTTCCTTGCCACCAAGACGGGTGACCGCGAAGGTGTCGGAACCGGCAGGCTCGACCACCTCGATCAGGCAATCGCCTTCGGCGACGACCTTGGCATTGCGGTCGGCACCGTCAGGATCGGTCAGCGCTTCCGGGCGGATGCCGAAGACCACGTCCTTGCCGGCATAGGCCGAAAGCGCGCCGTTGGCATGTGGCATCGCGAGCTTCAGCGGTTCGGCATTCGGCCGCGCCAGTGTCACGGCAACATCGGAGCCGCTCTTTTCGATCCGTGCGGTCAGAAGGTTCATTGCCGGCGAACCCATGAAGTCGGCGACGAACATGTTGGCCGGGTTGTTATAGATCTCGGCCGGCGTTCCGAACTGCTGCAGCACGCCGTCCTTCAGGACCGCGATCTTGGTCGCCAGCGTCATCGCCTCGATCTGGTCGTGGGTGACGTAGACGATCGTCGTCTTCATGCGGTTGTGCAGCCGCTTGATTTCCGTGCGCATGTCGACGCGCAGCTTGGCGTCAAGGTTGGAAAGCGGCTCGTCGAACAGGAAGACCTGCGGGTTGCGCACAAGTGCACGGCCCATGGCGACGCGTTGGCGCTGGCCGCCGGAAAGCTGGCTCGGCTTGCGATCGAGGAGATGGCCGATCTGCAGCATGTCGGCGACTTGGCGGATCGCCTTCTCGCGTTCTTCCTTCGGCACGCCGCGGATTTCCATGCCGAAGGCGATGTTCCCGGCGACCGTCATGTTCGGATAGAGCGCGTAGGACTGGAACACCATGGCGATGTCGCGCTTCGACGGATGCAGATCCGAGACCGAGCGACCCTTGATGGCGATGTCGCCCGAGGTGATCGGCTCCAGCCCGGCAATGGTGTTGAGCAGCGTGGACTTGCCACAGCCGGACGGGCCGACGAGCACCAGAAAGCCGCCTTCCTCGATCTCCAGGTTGATGTCCTTCAGGATCTCGAGCGAGCCATAGGATTTGCGCAGGTTGCTGATTTTCAAGAAAGACATGAGCTTATCCTTTCACGGCGCCCGACATCAGCCCGCGAACAAAGTAGCGGCCGGACACGATGTAGACGATGAGCGTTGGCAGGGCGGCAAGGATCGCGCCCGCGAAGTGGACGTTGTATTCCTTGACGCCTGTCGAGGATGCAACGAGGTTGTTGAGCGCGACCGTCATCGGCGTCGAATAGGGTCCGGAAAAGGACGCGCCGAACAGGAAGTCGTTCCAGATGTTGGTGAACTGCCAGATGACCGAGACGACGATGATCGGGCCGGAGGACGGCAACAGGATGCGCCAGAAGATCTGGAAGAAGCTGGCGCCGTCGATCTGCGCTGCGCGCACCAGCTCCGTCGGGAAGGCCTCATAGTAGTTGCGGAAATAGAGCGTCGTGAAGCCGATGCCGTAGATCACGTGCACCATGATCAGGCCCCAGATCGAACCGGCAAGCCCGAGGATGCCAAGGATGCGCGCCATCGGGATCAGCACGATCTGGAACGGGATGAAGCAGGACAAGAGCAGCATGCCAAAGAAGATGTTGGCACCGGGAAAGCGCCACTTCGTCAGCACGTAGCCGTTCAGCGCCCCGACGATCGTCGAGATCGCCACGGCCGGCACCACCATCAGGATCGAGTTGATGAAGAAGGGTTTCAGGCCGGTCGGCTGCACGCCGATCTGCGCCGTCGACCAGGCCTGAAGCCAGGGCTCGACCGTGAAGGTCTGCGGCAGGTTGAGCATGCCCCCCTGGCGGATCTCGTCGAGCGGCTTCACCGAGTTCACCAGCATCACGTAGAGCGGCAGCAGCGAATAGAGCGCAAAGAGGATCAGTGCGGTGTAGATCAACGCCCGGGTGAGGCGGTTGTGCGAGATGATGTTGTCTGGGCTCGGAGTGCTCATCAGCGTTTTGCTCCGCGGATTTCGGAATAGAGATAGGGAACGATGATCGAGAAGATCATCACCAGCATGATGATCGCCGAGGACGCGCCGATGCCCATCTGGTTGCGGGTGAAGGTGTAGGAATACATGAAGGTCGCCGGCAGCTCGGTCGCCTGGCCCGGGCCACCGCCGGTCAAGGCGATGATCAGGTCGTAGGCCTTGATCGCCAGATGCGCGAGCACCACGAAGGCCGAGAGGAACACCGGCCGCATCAGCGGAATGATGATCCGGCGATAGATCGTCGAGGTCTTGGCGCCGTCGATCTGGGCTGCCTTGATGATCTCGTTGTCGACGCCGCGAAGGCCCGCCAGGAACATTGCCATGATGAAGCCGGTCGACTGCCAGACGGCGGCGATCACCACACAGTAGATCGCGTAGTTGCGATCCTTGATCCAGTTGAAGGAGAAGCTCTCCCAGCCCCACAGATGCATGGTGTTTTCAAGCCCGATGCCCGGGTCGAGGAACCACTTCCAGGCCGTTCCCGTGACGATGAAGGAAAGCGCCATCGGATAGAGATAGATTGGCCGCAGGAAACCTTCGGCGCGGATCTTCTGGTCGAGCAGGATCGCCAGTCCAAGGCCGAGCACGGAGCAGATGGCGATATAGAGTGCTGCGAAGATCGCCAGGTTGCTCACCGCCCGCCACCAGTGCGGCAGGGCCCACAGCTTGCCATAGTTGCTCAAGCCCACGAAATTGTAGGACGGCAGCATCTTGCTGTCGGTCATCGACAGGAAGCCGGTATAGGCAATGAAACCATAGACAAAGATCAGGACGATGAGGAAGCTCGGGGCAAGGACCAGCTTCGGTATCAGGTCCTGCAGTCGACTGCGGCTATCCATGAACGTTCACCACTTCTGGCGCGGCCGTCGGGAACAACCCTGATATCGGCATCCGCGCGAGGTTCTGGGTATCAAAGCGCCTTTCCGCGCGTCCCATTGGCCACGGCGGTTCGACGGCGCCTGCATGTCGGAATGGGTGTCCGGGGCGCGCTTGCAGCGCCCCGGAACGAGCCCGTTACTTCGCGGCTTCGACCGCCGAGACGAGTTCCTTGACGGCCTCGTCGGACGTCAGTTCGCCGTTGAACTCACGCGTCACGACGTCGTAGATCGCGTTCTTGACGGCAGCCGGGTTGGCATGGCCGTGCGCCATGGAACCGAAGAGCTTGCCGCTGGCATTGGCTTCGGCGAGGTCCTTGATGCCCTTCTTGCCGCAGGCGTCGAAGTCCGTGTCCGGAACGTCGGTGCGGGCCGGGACCGAGCCCTTGACCACGTTGAAGGCCGACTGGAAGGTCGGGCTTTCGATGGCCGAAGCCATGGCGAGCTGTGCCGGCACCTTGTCGTCGGCAACCTTGAACATCGCGAACTGGTCGGAGTTGAAGGTAACAGAGCCCTGCGTGCCCGGGAAGCGCATGCAGACGAAGTCGGTGCCCGGCACCTTCTTGGCCTTCAGGAACTCACCCTTTGCCCAGTCGCCCATGAACTGCAGGCCGGCCTTGTTCTCGATGACCATGGCCGAAGCGAGGTTCCAGTCACGGCCGGAGAAGTTGTCGTCGACATAGGAGCGCAGCTTCGTCATGCGATCGAAGGCTTCCTTCATCTTGTCGCCGCCGAGCGCTGCCGGGTCGAGATCGATGAAGGCCTGCTTGTAGAAGTCCGTGCCGAGCGAAAGTACGACGGCGTCGAAGATCGTCGCGTCCTGCCAGGGCTGGCCGCCATGGGCGATCGGGGTGATGCCTTGAGCCTTGAAGTTGTCGAGAAGCGCGATCAGCTCATCCCAGTTGGCCGGCTCCTTGCCGCCAGCCTTGT
This sequence comes from Ensifer sp. MJa1, assembly GCF_037026475.1. Taxonomy (NCBI): domain Bacteria; kingdom Pseudomonadati; phylum Pseudomonadota; class Alphaproteobacteria; order Hyphomicrobiales; family Rhizobiaceae; genus Ensifer; species Ensifer sp. MJa1. The sequence continues at coordinate 142,965 of NZ_JAKUMO010000008.1, forward strand.
CGAGTGCCGCCTTGTTGATCCAGACCCAGTTGGTCGAGTGAACGTTGACCGGAGCTGCGATCCAGTGGCCGTCATACTTCGAGAACTGCTGCAGGGCCGTCGGGACAACCTTGTCCCAGCCTTCCTTGGCAGCCGTTTCGTCGAGGTTGCCGAGTGCGCCTTCCTTGGCCCAGTCGAGAATGTCGAAGCCGAGCATCTGAACGGCGGTCGGGGCATTGCCCGCGGTGACGCGAGCGCGCAGAACGGTCATGGCTTCCGTACCGCCACCACCGGCAACCGGCATGTCGGTCCAGGAAATACCCTTGCTTTCCAGATCCTTCTTCAGAACGTCGAGTGCGGCGGCTTCGCCACCGGAAGTCCACCAGTGCAGCACTTCCACATTCTCGGCTGCGCGCGCGGCGGTGGCCGCCATCATCAGCGCCACAACGGCCGTCGTCGTCATCAACTTGCGCATCGTTATCCTCCCGTTTGCAAGTTTTCGAAGTGGAACCTCCTTCCACCCCGGAATTCGCGCCGCTTGAGCCAGCGGCTGGCCATTTAAAACGTTATAAATTCAGCAAGTCAAGCATTCCGCGATTTTGTATTTTAGCGCCTTCAGAACCTTTTGAAATTACTGAATTATATAGCACACTTTGGCTTGTGCGACGCAGCATTTCATCTCGCGTTGCGAGATTTAAAACGTTTGCATGATTCGATTGCCTAAGCGTTCGTGCCACGTTACAAAATCCGCTCTCGCCCGCTTTCAGGATGACTAGCATTGGCCGATCCCTCCAAGCCCGCCCACGCCGAAGACAGTGGTTCCGCCGCCAAACGCGGCAAGCCGACCCTTCGCACGATCGCGGAAATCACCGGCCTTGCGGTCACCACCGTGTCCCGCGCGCTCTCCGATGCGCCGCAGATCTCGCTTGATACCCGCAAGCGGGTGCGCGAAGTGGCCGACGAGATTGGTTACTCGCCCGATCGCGCCGCCCAGCGCCTGAAGACCGGCCGCACCAATGTCATCGGCGTGCTGCTCGACCCGCATGAGGAAATCCTCGGCTACGGCACCTCGATCATGAGCGGCATCGCCAAGGCACTGCAGGGCACCGCCTACCACCTGATCGTCATGCCGAACTTCCTGAACTCGACCAATGTCGAAGCGGTCAACTACATTACCCGCAACGCCATGGCCGACGGCCTGATCTTCTCGCGCACGGAACCGCTCGATCCGCGTGTCCGACTGCTCTCCGATCTCGGCTTTCCCTTCGTCACACACGGGCGCACCGAGCTTTCGACCCCACACCCCTATGTCGACTACGACAACTTCACCTTTTCCTACCAGGCAACGAAGCGACTGATCGCCAAGGGCAGGCGCAAGCCGGCGCTGATCAGCGGACCCGCCGGCTTCACCTTCGCCGGCCATCTGCAACACGGCTTCATGACCGCCGTGCGCGAGGCCGGCTGCGCCTACGAAATCCTCTCGGGCATCGATCTCGACAGCCCCGCCGGCGCGATCCGTGATCGCGTCCGCCAGCGCTACGCCGAACCCGACCCGCCGGACAGTTTCATGTGCGGTGGCGAGGTCTGCGCGCTCGCGACCATCACCGGCATGAGCGATTGCGGACTGACGCTCGGCCGCGAATACGACATCGTCGCCAAGCAGACCTCGCATCTGCTGAGCGCCATTCAGCCGCAGGTCGAGACGATCTACGAAGACCTGACGGCAACCGGCGAGGACATGGGCCGGGTGCTTCTGCAGCGTATCGGCGGCGAGAGCGACGTCAGCAGGCTGCAACTGCTGCTCTGTCCGCAGATCCCCTCGAGCTTCGACGCAGCCGGCTAGGCGGGCGGAGCGAGCGCAAAGGACGGCGCCGTGCGGCGCTGCCCCCCGTCTCTGATCTCCGCTCCTGATGCGCATGGTTTCCTCCCTCGCCCGAGACTTAACGCGGCATCCACCAGCCGGTGCGCGCGCCCATATGCATGTTGAGCGTCTTGGTCTCGGTGTAGTCCTCGACCGCATGCCGGCCGAGCTCGCGGCCAAGGCCGGACTGGCGATAGCCGCCGAAGGGAAGTTCCGACGCACCATCCATGAAGGTGTTCATCCAGATGGTTCCGGCGCGCACCCGGCGGCCGATCGTCAGGCAGGTGTCGAAATCGCGGCTCCAGACCCCGGCCGACAGGCCATAATCGATCGCATTGGCAATGCGGATCGCCTCTTCCGTCGTCTCGAAGGTCAGCACCGACAGAACCGGTCCGAACACCTCTTCGCGCGCCACCGCCATGTCGGGACGCACGGCCGACAGGATCGTCGGCGCCATGAACTGGCCCATGCCGAGGTCGAGCGCCGTGCCGCCATGGGCAACCGCCGCTCCGTCCTTCGACGCAGCCGAAACATAGCCGGCAATCTTTTCCAGGTGCTGCGGCGTGATGATCGCGCCGACCTGGGTTTGTGGGTCGAGCGGATCACCGACCTTCACCTTGGCCGAAAGCTCGGCAATGCGGCGTGTCACCTCGTCAGCGATATCGCGGTGCAGGATCAGCCGCGAGCCGGCATTGCAGCATTCGCCGGCGTTGAAATAGGCGCCGAAGACGGCGGCATCGATGAACTCGTCGAGATTGGCGTCCGGAAACACGATCTGCGGGTTCTTGCCGCCGAGTTCGAGCGAAACTTTCTTCAATGTCTGCGCCGCATTGGCCATGGTCAGGCGACCGACGCCGGTCGAGCCGGTGAAGGACACCATGTCAACATCCGGATGCGTCGTCATCGGCGCACCGACTTCTGGTCCAGTGCCTGTGATGATGTTGACAACGCCGGCCGGAACGCCGGCGGCTTCCAAGATTTCGCCGAGCAGCAGCGTCGAAGCAGATGTCAGCTCCGACGGTTTCACGACCGTGGTGCAACCAGCGGCGAGCGCAAAGGGCAGCTTCTGGCTGACGATCAGGAACGGGAAGTTCCAGGGCGTGATGATCGAGACGACGCCGATCGCCTCGCGCAGCACGACGCCGAGCGTGCCATCGCCAAGCGTGTTGTAGCTTTCGCCATGCAGATCGCGGGCGAGGGCCGCGGCATAGCGCCAGATATCGGCGGCACCGCCAAGCTCGCCCTTGGCCTGGCTGATCGGCTTGCCGGACTCGATCGCGTCGAGATAGGCAAGCTCGTCGGCCCGCCCGGCGATGATGTCGGCGGCACGAAGCAGCACCAGCGAACGCTGCGAGGCCGTCATGCGCGGCCAGGCGCCGTCGTCAAAGGCGCGACGGGCGGCGGCGATCGCCTTTTCGGCGTCAGCCTTGGTGCCCGCCTGGTAACGGCTGACCACGACGCCATGGCCCGGCGCCACGCGCTCGATCGTGCGGCCTTCGGCGCTGTCCACCCAATTGCCGTCGATCAGCATCTGGAAGGCGCGGACCTTGTGGCCCTCGATCGGCTTGGGTTTCACGAGCACGGTCATTACCATTCTCCCTTGAATTGGGCTTCACGCTTCTGCGAGAACGCGGCGACGCCTTCCTTGAGGTCGCCGGTCTTGGCGACAAGGATCGAGCCGAGGGCCTCGACCGCAGAACCGTTGTCCTCGCCATTCGCCGACGCGATCATCAGTTTCGAAATTTCGAGCGCCGCAGGGCCGCGCTTGGCCACACGCGCTGCATAGTCGCGAGCAGCTGAAAGCACCGTTCCGGTCTCGACGACAGCATCGATCAGACCTTCCTGGAGGGCGGCATCGGCCGTAAACATCTCGCCGCCGAGCACCATGCGCCGGACGATCTGCGCGCCAAAGCGGGAAACCAGACGTTGCGTGCCCGACCAGCCCGGCACCATGCCAAGACTCGTTTCCGGAAGGCCTATCTTGATCTGCGCTTCGGCAAGGCGAATGTCGGCTGCCGCGGCAAGTTCCAGCCCGCCGCCGAGCGCGTGGCCGTTGAGCGCGGCGACCACAGGCATGCGCAAGGTCGCCAGTCTCTCGAAGACACGGTGGCCGAAACGCACCCAGTCATGACCAAACTCGGGGGCATCCATGCCGCCCCAGGCCTTGATGTCGCCGCCGGCGGAAAAGGCCTTGCCTTCACCGGTCAGAATCACGACGCGGATGTTGCGGTCGGCTTCCACTGTATCGCAGGCGGATGCCAGCGCCTTCAGCATGTCGATGTCGAAGGCGTTGAGCTTTTCCGGACGGGCGACCGTCATGGTCGCGATCGCCCCCTCCACTTCAATGCGGATGCGCCCCTCAGCCACGATCACCTCCCAAGATTTTACGCGCCGGCTTGTTCGGCAGCTCAAGGCCGAGCAGAGCGTCCTGGAACAGCGCAGCGTCCATCGTCTTAAGCTTGTCCGAAACGATCAGCGGGAACTCGGACTGGTCGAGGATATGGGCCTGCAAATCAACGCCCGGAGCGATCTCGGTCAGCGTGACACCAGCAGGCGTCAGCTTCATCACGCAGCGCTCGGTCACATAGGTGATGTCCTGGCCCTGCTCGATGCCGCGGCGGCCGGAGAAGGTGACGTGTTCGACCTCGTTGACCAGCTTCTTGAGCTTGCCTTCCTTCTCGATCACCAGCTGGCCACCCTCGATCGCAAGCTTGGCGCCGGCATTGAACATGCCGGAAAAGACGATCTTCTTCGCCCGCGCGGTAATGTCGACGAAGCCGCCGGCACCCGCCGTCACATGCGGACGGAAGGAGAGTTTTGACACATTGACCGAGCCATGGCGGTCGATCTCGAGGAACGAGAGCAGCGAGGCATCGAAGCCGGCGCCTTGAAAATAAGTGAACTGGTAGGGCGAGGGCATGAAAGCATCGGCGTTCGACGCACAGCCAAAGGCAAAGTCCAAGAGCGGCACACCGCCGACGGCGCCCTGTTCGATCACCCAGGTGACGGCGCCATGCAGACCCTCTTCGAGCAGGATGCGCGGCACGTTGGCCGAGATGCCGAAGCCGAGATTGACGGCGCTGCCGGCTTGCAGTTCCTGCGCCACGCGACGGGCAATCACCTTCTGGATGTTGAATTCCGGTACGCGGAAGCTGTCGAGCGGCCGGAAGATTTCGCCCGAGATCGCCGGATCGTAAAGCGTCTGAGTCGTCTGTTTCTGGTCAGGATCGATGATCACATAGTCGACGAGCACGCCCGGCACCCGCACATCATGGGGCTTCAACGATCCTTCCTTGGTGATGCGCTTGACCTGGGCAATGACGATGCCGCCATTGTTGCGGGCAGCGAGCGCCTGGTCGAGACCGCCGAGATACGCGCCTTCGTGCTCGTAGGTGAGGTTACCGCGCTCGTCGGCCGTCGTCGCGCGAATGATCGCCACCTGCGGCGCGATCGCCTTGAAATAGAGCCAGTCCTCGCCCTCGAAGGAGACCTTCTTCACGACCGGTTCGGCTGCAGCCGAAGCATTCATGGCGCAGCCTTCCCGCGACGGATCGACGAAGGTGTCGAGCCCGACCTTGGTCATCACTCCCGGCCGCTTGGCCGCCGCCTCGCGATGCATATCGAAGAGGATACCCGAGGGCACGTTGTAGGCGGCCACTTCATCAGCGCCGATCATCTGCCAGATCAACGGTGGTTCCGCGCTCGAGGGCCCGGACGGGTAGGAGCCGCCGATAATCTTCCTCAGAAGACCCTTCTTGGCGATATAGTCGACCCCCTTGATGCCGCTCATGTCGCCGGCGGCGATCGGGTGCAGCGTGGTGAGGTTGCGCGGGTGGCCGGTCGCCTCGAAGCGTTCGCCGATCGCCTTCAGCATCAGGTCGGGGCAGCCGAGGCCACTGGACGAGGAGACGGAAACCACCGCGCCATCCGGGATCAGGGCAGCCGCTTCGGCCGGCGAGATATGCTTGTTCGTCGACATCAGTTCAAAGTCCCGTTTCGATCGCCACGGCCTGGCCGGTCGCAGCCGCCTTGACGACGGCAAGACCCGTTGCCAGCGACCAGACGCCATCTTCTCCCGTCGCCGACGGACGGCCTTCGCCTCTGACGGCGGCATGGAAGGCAGAAAGTGAGGTTTCGTAGAGATTGGCGTGATCGAGCGGGAGCTCGGTTTCGCCATCGGCATTGCGCAGTATGACCTTGCCAACCGGCTTTTGGGTCATGACGTTGCGGCCGATCAGCGAGCCGTCCGTGCCATGCACCTCAAGCCCGGTATCGGCAAACCTGATGGTAAAGGCATCATGGAACTGGGCGATGACGCCGGAGCGGAAGTGCAGAACGCCCATCACACCGTCCTCCAGCCCTTCCTTGCCCATGCCGGCGCTATGGCTGATGGCGACCGCTTCGATCGGGTCGTCATTCAGAACGAAGCGCAGCGTATCGGCATCGTGCACGGTGATGTCGAGGATAACGCCGCCGCCGGCGTCCGGCCGCTCAAGACGCCAGCCTTGAAGGTGTGGCGGCAGGTAGACGGCGTGGAAGACGCGCGCCGCAATCGGCCGGCCGATCTTTCCCTCGGCGATCGCCTCACGCATGGCGCGGTGGCTGGCGGCATTGCGCAGGTGGTGGTTGGTGGCAAGCACGACGCCCGCTTCGCGCGCCGCAAGCACCATTTCGCGCGCGTCCGCGAGCGTCATCGCCAGCGGCTTTTCGCACAGCACGTGCTTGCCGGCCGCAATGGCTGCGAGCGTCTGCTCACGATGCAATTCGTTGGTGGTCGACACGTAGACCGCATCGACGTCGGGGTCGCCGACCAGATCGGCAACCGATGTCACCGACTTCGAAATGCCGTTCTCCGCGGCGTAAGCCACACCGCGCTCGGCATTCGTGCTCATGACCGAGACGACCTCGCCACCGGCGGCGCGGATCGCGCCGATCACCCATTCGCGCGCAATCGTGCTTGCGCCGATCAGACCCCATCTTGTCATGCCAGTGCCTCCCTTTTCCTCTCCACCTGAGCGCCGCAGCTCTGACGAACGACGAGACGGACCGAACCGACGATCGCCTCCGGCTCCGCCTTTCCAGCCTTGATCTGCTTCAACAGCAGTTCGGCAGCCCGCTGGCCCATGCCCTGCGGGTCGACGGATACCGTCGTCAGCGCGGGCACGGCCGTCTTTGCCTCGATCACATCGTCGAAGCCGATGACGGCGAAATCGGCGCCCGGCTCCAGCCGCCGCGCCCTCAAGCCGTCGCAGACGCCGAAGGCAACCGCATCGTTGAAACAAAGTGCAGCCGTTGGCCGGTCAGCGAGCATCATCGCCTGCTCCACAGCCGTTACCCCGCCGGCACGCGACGGCGCCGAACCGATAACCAGCGCGTCGGAAACCGGAATGCCCGCTTCGATGAGTGCATCGCGGTAGCCGCGCATGCGCGCCTCGAAAACGGCGGTATCGGGGAAGCCTCCGAGGAAGGCGATGCGCTGGTGACCACGTTCGATCAGGTGACGCACCGCAGCCATGGCACCGGAGTGATTGTCGGAGATCAACGACGAAACCTCGGCTCCGGCGATATCGCGAACGACAAGCACCACGGGAATGCCGCTCTCGACCAGAGGCGCGAGATCGGCCGCATCCGTACCGCGCGCCGGCGAGACGATCAGGCCGGAGACGCCGTGCTCGCGCATCGATGCGACGACCTCCCGCTGGCGTTCGATCTTTTCGCCGGTATTGGCAAGGAACTGCACAAAACCCGCCGACTGCACGACCGCGTCCACACCGACGGCCAGTTCCGCAAAGAAGCTGTTGGTAAGATCGTTGACGACGATGCCGATGATCTTGGACTTCGCCTGGCGAAGGTTGGCGGCACTGCGATTATAGACATAGCCGAGATCGCGGATGGCGGCATTGACCTTGGCGCGCGTCGCCTCGTTGACGAGCGAGCTGCCCTGAAGGACGAGCGAAACGGTCGACTTCGACACGCCGGCGGCGCGCGCAATATCGATGACCGTTACCCTTTCCTTGACCACAGCATCCTCCCGAATTCTCGTGCCTGCTTTTCCCCTTCATAATTGGAACGTTCCAATTCCGTCAAGTCTTTGCCGGTCACTTTTTCTGGACTTGCGGTTCGACATGCCATAGATCGCTGCCGTTTACTCGCCGAAAAAGTTCTGGCCTCCGTGAATTAATATCATGGAAAATAACAATATTATTGCTGTTTCGCCATCGTCGCGGAGGTGAATGCCGACATCCGAAAAAGATTGCCGCTTGCCATTTGGAACGATCCAAAGTATTCCAAGACAAACTTCTGCGGAGGAGATAGACCTCGATGACAAGCCTGACGCTGCCGCGCCAAGACGGTTCGCTCGAACACTACCGCCTGACGGGAACGCCGATCGAACGGCCGCAGACGCCGCCGACGTTCAGCCGCATCGCCTATGCTGCCGCCCATGTGGTCTCCGATCCGCTGAGAGATCTCGATCCCTGGGGCAATCCGGCAATCGACTGGGAGGCGACGATGGCGTTTCGCCATCACCTCTGGAGCCTGGGCTTCAAGATCGCCGAGGCGATGGACACTGCCCAGCGCGGCATGGGCCTTGCCTGGCCAGGCGCGCAGCAACTGATCCGCCGCTCGCTTGCCGAAGCACGCCGGGTCCCGGGCGCCGATCTCGCCTGCGGCGCCGGCACCGACCATCTGGCGCCGGCTGACACAAGGTCGCTCGACGACGTGATTGCCGCCTATGAGGAGCAGGTCGGCTTCGTCGAGGGCGAGGGGGGCAGGGCGATCATGATGGCAAGCCGGGCGCTCGCCCGCGTCGCCCGTTCGGCCGACGACTACCGACATGTCTACGGGCGCATCCTTGGTCAGACAAAGCACAAGGTGGTGCTGCACTGGCTCGGCGACATGTTCGACCCGCAACTGAAGGGATATTGGGGCTCCGAAGACTTCGACCAGGCGCTCGATACCGTGCTTTCGATCATCGAGGCCAATCGCGACAAGGTCGAGGGCATCAAGATTTCGCTGCTCGACAACGCCAAGGAAGTGGCGCTGCGCAATCGACTGCCCGAAGGCGTGCTCTGCTTCACCGGCGACGACTTCAATTATGCTGAACTGATCGAAGGCGACAGCAGGAAATACAGCCATGCGCTGCTCGGCATCTTCGATGCCGTGGCACCCTCCGCCTCCAAGGCGCTTGCAGCCCTCGCGAAGGACGATCTTTCAACCTTCCGCGGCGTGATCGAGCCGACCGTGCCTTTGTCGCGCAAGATCTTCGAAGCGCCGACGCAGTACTACAAGGCCGGCGTCGTCTTTCTCGCCTGGCTGAACGGCCACCAGCGCCATTTCACCATGCCGGCCGGCATGCAGTCCGCCCGCGGCGTGCTGCACTATGCCGATATCTTCCGGCTCGCCGACGGTGCCGATGTTCTCGATCGGCCGGAACTGGCAACCGTACGGATGAAAAGCCTGCTATCAACGTTAGGCGTCGAGCAAGACGCCTGAATTCAGAACGGCACCCGAACCGGGCGCCGTTTTTTTATTGTCCTAGACCAGTCGGAAGGCGGCCCTCAAGCCGCCAGTCCCTTCTTCGCCAGCATCGCGTCCGGGCTCGGCAGCTTGCCGCGGAAGGCCTTGTAGGCATCTTCCGGATCGACCGAACCGCCGACCGAATAGATGTGATCCTTGAGGCGTGCGGCCATTGCCGGATCAAAGGCGTTGCCGGTTTCCTCGAAGGCGGCGAACGCGTCGGCGTCGAGCACCTCGGACCACATGTAGGAATAGTAGCCCGCCGAGTAGCCATCGCCCGAGAAGACATGCAGGAAATGCGGGCTGCGGTGGCGCATGACGATGGATTTCGGCATGCCGATCTCATCGAGCTTCTTCGCCTCCAGCGCCATCGGCTCCGGGACGGTTTTCGCCGTATGGTAGGCCATGTCGACCAGCGCTGAGGAGGTGAACTCGACAGTGGCGAAGCCGGAATTGAAGGTCCGGGCCGAAAGCACCTTGTCGAGCAGCGCCTGCGGCATCGGTTCGCCGGTCTGGTAGTGCACCGCGTAGCGCTTGAGAATGTCCGGCACCGTCAGCCAGTGCTCGTAAAGCTGCGACGGCAGCTCGACGAAGTCACGCGACACGCCGGTGCCCGAAACCGATGGATAGGTGACGTTGGATAGCATGCCATGCAACGCGTGCCCGAACTCATGGAACAGCGTGCGGGCGTCGTCCAGCGAGAGAAGCGCCGGCTTGCCCTCGGCGGGTTTGGCGAAATTGCAGACATTGTAGATGATCGGTAGTTCGCCGACGGCGCCGTTCTTCAGTTTCAGCCGGTGCTGCGACTGGAACGAACTCATCCAAGCGCCGGAGCGCTTCGACGACCGGGCGAAATAGTCGCCGAGGAAGAGCGCCACCAGTTTGCCGGAGGCGTCCTTGATCTCGAACACCCGCACATCGGGGTGATAGCCGGCGGCACCCTTCTTTTCGGTAGCGGTGATACCGAACAGGCGCTTGGCGACGTCGAAGCAGGCACCGATGATCTTTTCAAGCTGCAGATAAGGCTTCAGTTCGCTTTCGGAGAAGCTGAATTTCTCGGCCCTGAGCTTTTCGGCGTAGTGGCGCCAGTCCCAGGGCATGACGTCATGGTTGCGGCCTTCAGCGGCAACGACGCGGGCAAGCTCGGCTTCTTCCTCACGGGCGCGGGCAACAGCCTTCTCCCAGACCTGCATCAAGAGACCGTTCACGGCATCTGGCGTCTTTGCCATGGTGTCGTCGAGCTTCAGTGCCGCGAAGTTTTCATAGCCGAGCAGCTTTGCCTTTTCGGCCCGCAGCGCCAGCATTTCGGCAATCAGTCCGCGGTTGTCGGTATCGCCTCCGTTTTCACCACGCGCAATCCAGGCGCGGAACGCCTGTTCGCGGAGCTCGCGATTGTCCGAGAAGGTGAGGAACGGCTCGATGATCGAGCGCGACAGAGTGACGGCGTATTTGCCCTTCTCGCCGCGATCCCCAGCCACGGCCGCCATAGCGTCGCGCAGGAAATCCGGCAGCCCGGCCAACTGTTCCTCGGTTTCCAGGAACAGCACCCAGTTCTTCTCGTCGGCAAGCACGTTCTGGCCGAATTTTGCCCCGATGCCCGCGAGCGTCTCGTTGATGGCAGCAAGCCGCTCCTGCTCGGGCCTCTCAAGCTTGGCGCCGGATTTGACAAAGCCTTTCCAGTGCCGCTCGAGAACGCGGGTGGCTTCGAGATCGAGGCCAAGCGCGTCCCGTCCTTCCCACAGCGTGTCGATGCGCTTGAACAGCGCCGCATTCATGCCGATCTTGGAATAATGCCGCGACATCTTCGGCGCGATATCGCGCTCGAGCGCCTGGATCGTCTCGTTGGTGTCGGCGCCGGCCTTGTTCCAGAAGATCGAAGAGACCCGCGAAAGACCGTCGCCCGCGATTTCCAGGGCGATGACGGTGTTCTCAAAGGTCGGCGCAGCCGGGTCGCCGGCAATCGCATCGATCTCCGCCTCATGCTCGCGGAATGCCGCTTCGAAAGTCGGAGCAAAATCCTCGTCCTTCACGAGGTCGAAGCGAGGCAGACCCTCGTGGCCGGTCCATGACGTGAGCGCGGGGTTGAGCGGTGTGCTGGTGGTCATCGAAAATCCTTTCGCATGCGATCCGGCCCGGAGCCGGGGAGGGGCGCCGCTAACCTAAAAGCGAGGAAACGGCGGAAATGGAGGTGGTTGCCCGCAGGTCTGCCGTCAAGGCTTGCGCAGGCCAAGGAGGCCGGGAGCGGCGTGCCAGACGGCCTGGACCGCAAAACCGATGAACAGCAGGCCGGAAAGCCGGACGATCGCCAGTTCGTGGCGGCGATAGAAACGCCGCACGACCGAAGCGCCGATGACGACGATCAGGATCAGGTCGGCGACGAGAAAACCGACGAGCGAGACGGCAAGCAGCGCCGGCAGCGCGTCGAACTCCAGCGCGTTAGCGGAGCCGGCAAGCAGCGCCGTGAAGGTGGCGAGCGCCACCGGATAGCCCTTGGGATTGGTGAGCCCGAAGATCAGCCCGCGCCGCAAGGGGCGCTCGACCGTCATCAGCGCCCGGTTCTCACCCGCCGGCCGGGCCCGAAGCGCCGTCCAGCCGATCCAGCCGAGATAGACGCCGCAGAAGAGCCCGAGAATATCGAAAATCGTCGTTCCGACCGAGCGCGCCCCGACGATGGCGACCAATGCCAGGGCCGACCACAGTATATCGCCGGCGAGATGCCCGCCCATGAAGAGGGCGCCTGCCTTACGTCCCTGGCCAGCGCCGATACCGAGCAACGCCAAGAAAGCAGGGCCGGGAATGAGCGTATAGGAAAGAGCGGCGAGGAAAGCTCCGATCAGCAGCGTCTCGGACATGGCGGATCCTTGGGTTGTGTTCCCCCATTCGATCCGGAGGCACCGATTCAGTCAAGAGGAAAGCTAAGCCAGCTATAGGACGACGCGGGTGAACGCTTGCCACGCCACGTGCCAGCAAAGGTTAAGTTCTTGGTCGTGTCGCGGATATGTACGGCGACGGCGTGGACGAAATTGTACATGATCTTCTCCTCGAAGGGTCGATGGCCGGGCAGGTGCGCGACTTTCAAAAGAACATGGCACTCCCGCGGCAGAGCGGCTGTTCCGTGGGGAACGTTTCGCTCGCGAGCGCGCACAAATCTTTCGTTTGGCCGATTTCCCTCGATACGAAGTTGCGCTAGAACGCCGCCGAGTTTTCCCCCCGCGAGAAGGACTATCCATGACTGCGCGCAACCTCTTCCTTCTGCCCGGCGACGGCATCGGCCCGGAAGCCATGGCGGAAGTCCGCAAGATCATCGCCTACATGAATGCCGAGCTTGGTGCCGGCTTCGTGACCGACGAGGGCCTGGTCGGTGGCTCGGCCTATGACGCCCATGGCCAGGCGATCTCGGAAGAGGACATGGCAAAGGCGCTTGCCGCCGACGCGGTGCTGTTTGGCGCCGTCGGCGGTCCGAAGTGGGATGCGGTGCCTTACGAGGTCCGCCCGGAAGCCGGCCTCTTGCGCCTGCGCAAGGATCTCGAGCTCTTCGCCAATCTGCGTCCGGCGATCTGCTACCCGGCGCTGGCGGCCGCCTCGTCGCTCAAGCCCGAACTGGTCGAAGGCCTCGACATCCTGATCGTGCGTGAACTGACCGGCGGCGTCTATTTCGGCGAACCGAAGGAGATCATCGATCTCGGCAACGGCCAGAAGCGCGGCATCGACACCCAGGTCTATGACACCTACGAGATCGAGCGCATCTCAGGCGTCGCCTTCGAGCTGGCCCGCACAAGGCAGAACCGCGTCTGCTCGATGGAAAAGCGCAACGTCATGAAGTCGGGCGTCTTGTGGAACCAGGTGGTGACCGAGACGCACAAGGCGAAGTATTCCGACGTTCAGCTCGAGCACATGCTGGCCGACGCCGGCGGCATGCAGTTGGTGCGCCAGCCCAAGCAGTTCGACGTGATCGTCACCGACAACCTGTTCGGCGACATGCTGTCGGATGTGGCCGCCATGCTCACCGGTTCGCTCGGCATGTTGCCGTCGGCCTCGCTCGGCGCACCTGATGGTGTCACCGGCAAGCGCAAGGCGCTCTATGAGCCGGTGCATGGCTCGGCGCCTGATATTGCCGGCAAGGGCATCGCCAACCCGATCGCGATGATCGCCTCCTTTGCCATGTGCCTGCGCTATTCCTTCAATCTCGTGAAGGAAGCCGACAATCTGGAAAAGGCGATCGCCAACGTGCTCGATAAGGGCATCCGCACCGGCGACATCATGGCCGAGGGGGCCAGGAAGGTCGGCACCACGGAGATGGGCGACGCCATCCTTGCCGAGTTCAAGGCGCTGTCGGCCTGATCGGCAGACGATCCGCGCACGGTCTCAAGCTGATGCGAAAAAAACACCTCCGGAGCACATCCGGAGGTGTTTTGCCTTGGGTGACCTTGAATTTGCCGGAAGAACCGACACATCGGGGAGAAAGCGGCAAAGGCCGCAGGAAAAGAGCAACGATTGCCGCACATTTCACGAGCGGCAGGACGGAGATTCATGAACCGCCCCCTTGCGGCCACCGGATGGATTGTATTGACGACAATCGTCCTTGTGTTCGCCCTTATCCCGCTGGACCCGTTCCTGTCGCAAAGGGCTCAAGGCCTGCCGGACAGCATTGTCAGTTTCAACAGATTGATCACGGACTTCGGCACCTTCGGCTGGATGATCTACCTTTCCGCTGCAATCCTCGCAGCCGCCTTCGTCCTGCGCCGTGCCGCGATCCTGGAACCACTTCAACGCAAGGCGATCACAGCCCGTGATCTGGCTGCCTATTTCCTCCTGACGATCGGCACCGCAAGTGCGCTGGTCCATACGCTGAAGTTTCTCTTTGGTCGGGCCCGGCCGGAGCTTTTCGCTGAACTCGGGGCCTACAGCCTGACGCCGTTCACCAACGCGGATCTCTATGCGAGTTTCCCCTCCGGCCATTCGACCGCGGCCGGCGCCTTCTTCGGCGTCTTCGCCATGCTGTTGCCGAGGCTCGGGCCGCTGTTTCTTGTCCTGGCGCTGATGATCGGCGTTTCCCGCGTCATCGTCGGTGCACACTATCCGAGCGATGTTGCCGCGGGGCTTCTGCTCGGCCTCTGGACGTCGGTTATGATGGCGTTTGTCTTCGCCAAATACGGTCGGGTGTTCCATCTGGGCCCGGGCGGTTGGCCATTGGTCGGACGCAGCGGTCCGGGCGCATAAAAAAGCCGGCGCGGAAGGCCGCGCCGGAGTCAGGAGAGCCGTGATAGCTCGGGGAAGAATTCGATCGGCTCCGGGAAAACGTCGGTGATTTCCCGGAACCGCACCACTTCAAATGTTAGTCCATCGCGTGGATGTCACGATCCTTCGTTTCCGGCAGGAACAGGAGGCCAATCACCAGCGTGATGCCTGCAAAGACGATCGGGTACCACAGGCCGTAGTAGATATCGCCCTGGGCAGCGCTCATTGCGAAGGCCGTTGCTGGCAGCAGACCACCGAACCAGCCGTTACCGATGTGATAGGGCAGCGACATGCCGGTGTAGCGGATGCGGGTCGGGAAGAGTTCAACCAGCAGTGCTGCGATCGGGCCGTAGACCATCGTCACATAGATGACGAGCACGGTGAGTACGGCAATGATCGTCGTCCAGTTGACGTTGGCCGGATCCGCGACCATCGCGTATGTACCGCCGCCGGCGATCGTGTAGACGGCCATTTCGGTGGCAGCGCCCACTTCATCCTTGGTCAGCAGCTTGTCGGCGACCAGCTTCTCGGCCGGAACCATGGCCTTTTCCCCGCCGCGAACGGCAGCGGCATCAAGCGCCAGTTCCGGATTGGCGGCTACGAAGCCGTCAAGCTTGGATTCCGGAACCTTTGCCGCACCACGAACCAGCGGATAGCCGGCATTGTGGAGAGCCGTGTTGGTCTGCTTTTCGAAGGCGGCATTGGCAGCCTTGGCACCATCGCCGGCGGCGATCGCGTCATAGCTATTGATCGTGGTTTCGCCGACCTTGACCGTCGCCGCGGTGCCCGCAGCAGCCGTGGTTACGACATCATAGGGCACCGAGTTCCTAGTGAGGAACGCAGTAGCGATATCGCACGAGGTCGTGAATTTCGCGGTGCCCGTCGGGTTGAACTGGAATTTGCAGTCACCGGGGGCCGCAGTCACCGTTGCACGAACCGTGGACTGGGCCTGAGCGAGTGCCGGGTTACCGGCCCAGGTCAGCGCCTTGAACAGCGGGAAGTAGGTGAGCATCGCAAGCAGCAGGCCGGCCATGATGATCGGCTTGCGGCCGATCTTGTCGGACAGCCAGCCGAAGAACACGAAGAAGCCGGTGCCGAGAATGAGCGAGACGGCAACCATGATGTTGGCCGACTGCGCATCCACCTTGAGCACGCCGGTCAGGAAGAACAGCGCGTAGAACTGACCGGAATACCAGACGACGGCCTGACCAACCACGGCGCCGAAGAGGGCGAGCAGGGCGATCTTGGCATTCCGCCACTGGCCGAAAGCTTCCGACAGCGGCGCCTTGGAGGTCTTGCCCTCTTCCTTCATCTTTTTGAAGGCGGGCGATTCGTTCATTTTCAGGCGGATCCAGACGGAGATGCCGAGCAGGACGCAGGACAGCAGGAACGGAATGCGCCAGCCCCAGGCGGCGAAGGCTTCCTTGCCGAGGGCGAACTGCACGAGCAGGATCACCATCAGAGACAGGAACAGACCAAGCGTTGCCGTGGTCTGGATCCACGAGGTGAAGTAACCACGACGACCGTTCGGCGCGTGCTCGGCCACGTAGGTCGCGGCACCGCCATATTCACCGCCGAGCGCCAGGCCCTGCAGCATGCGCAGCACGATGAGCAGGATCGGAGCGGCGATGCCGATCGAGGCAGCGCCGGGCAGGATGCCGACCAGGAAGGTCGACAGACCCATGATCAGAATCGTAACGAGGAAGGTGTACTTGCGGCCGACGAGGTCACCGAGGCGACCGAAAACCAGCGCGCCGAATGGGCGGACGAGGAAGCCGGCGGCAAACGCCAGCAGCGCGAAGATGTTGCGCGTCGTTTCCGGATAGGAACTGAAGAAGGTTGCGCCGATATAGACGGCGAGCGAACCGTAAAGATAGAAATCGTACCATTCAAACACGGTACCAAGCGACGAGGCGAAGATGACCTTCTTCTCCTCGCCGGTCATCGGACGCGTTTTTGCGTCGTCCGCTGTCGCGACATTTGCCATTTTGCTTATCCTCCACTCCAAAACAGCCTATTGGAGCGCCCATTGGCTGGCCCGGCATTCCTCCCTAGAACGTCCGGGCGTGGTGCGCCTGAGATGAGGATGTCAGAAAAGTGTCACGGCAGGCAGAGATGCTTTCGGCTTATGACTTTCGTCTAATGCGGCGATCGACCGCGCATGGTCGCATGCCAGGGTATTCCAGCGCCGCCGTGTCTTGACTCTTCTTCAAAACCGCGTAAGAGCAGCTTCGAACGAGGAAATCACCATGCGACCGATCGGTCCAGCCATTGCAACCATGATCCTGCCGGCACTTGCCGCGGGGCGGGATTGCGATTTTTCGTTCGCTTGCAAAACAACGGCCAAAACGACGACGAAAACCGTCTGACGTCTCTGGCCACCGCTCTCTCCCCGGTATGGCCGGGGACAGGAACCTTCGCGGCAATTCGCGCGGTTCCCCCTCCACCCGACGAGGAGAGACAGAAAGAGAGCTTAGATCATGGGTTTCAAGATTGCAGTCGCAGGCGCTACCGGCAATGTCGGCCGGGAGATGCTGAATATCCTTTCGGAGCGCGGTTTCCCCGCTGATGAAGTCGTGGCGCTCGCCTCGTCGCGCTCGATTGGCACCGAAGTCTCCTACGGCGACAAGACGCTGAAGGTCTCCAACCTCGAAACCTACGATTTCTCCGACACGGACATCTGCCTGATGTCGGCCGGCGGCGCGGTTTCGCTCAAGTACTCGCCGAAGATCGGCCAGCAGGGTTGCGTCGTCATCGACAACTCCTCGGCCTGGCGCTACGACGCCGAAGTGCCGCTGATCGTTCCGGAAGTGAACCCGGACGCGATCGCGCAGTTCACCAAGAAGAACATCATCGCCAACCCGAATTGCTCGACCGCCCAGCTGGTCGTCGCGCTGAAGCCACTGCACGACCACGCCAAGATCAAGCGCGTCGTCGTCTCGACCTACCAGTCGGTTTCCGGCGCCGGCAAGGACGGCATGGACGAACTGTTCAACCAGACCCGCGCGGTCTTCGTTGCCGATCCGATCGAATCGAAGAAGTTTACCAAGCGCATCGCCTTCAACGTCATCCCGCACATCGACGTGTTCATGGAAGACGGCTACACCAAGGAAGAGTGGAAGGTTCTGGCCGAGACCAAGAAGATGCTCGACCCGAAGATCAAGGTCACCTGCACCGCCGTGCGCGTTCCTGTCTTCATCGGCCATTCGGAATCGGTCAACATCGAGTTCGAAAACGAGATCACCGCTGACGAAGCGCGCGACATCCTGCGCGAGGCACCGGGTTGCCTCGTCGTCGACAAGCACGAGAACGGCGGCTACGTCACGCCTTACGAATGCGCCGGCGAAGACGCGACCTACATCTCGCGCATCCGCGAAGACGCAACCGTCGAAAACGGCCTCAACCTGTGGGTCGTCTCCGACAACCTGCGCAAGGGTGCCGCACTGAACGCGATTCAGATCGCCGAGCTGCTCGTCAACCGCGGCCTGATCAAGCCGCGCAAGCAGGCAGCCTGATCGAACGGGCAAGAGAATGCATGGATCCCGCCGGGCCGGCCTGGCGGGTTTCCTGTTTCACGGGCGCCGGGCGCTTCTCGTCCCGGATTCACGTGAAACCACGAATAGGTTACCGCCGCCCGGCGGCAGGTGACACAACCGGCGAACGCTGGCATTTTTTAGAGAGAAACGAGATTCGGGCTATGACGGGGTATTTCATGCACAGGGCAAAGTGCGTAGCGGTGGGGCTTGCGGCCCTGATTTCAACCGTGGCTTTTCCGGCAGCGGCGTCGGCCGCCCAATGCGGCAATGATGGCAGCGGCTTTGCCGCTTGGGTTGCTAACTTCAAGCAGCAGGCCCCCGGCAACGGCATCAGCCCGGCCGTGCTCGACCGCGCCCTGTCCGGCGTCTCTTACAACAAGGCGACGATCCGTGCCGACCGCGGCCAGAAGAGCTTCAAGCTGTCGCTCAACCAGTTCATGCAGAAGCGCGGCGGCCAGGCGATCATTTCCCGCGGAAAGAAGATGAAGCAGCAGAACGCTGCACTCTTCGACAGCATCGAACGCCGCTTCGGCGTACCGGCCGGCCCGCTGATCGCCATCTGGGGCATGGAAACAGGCTTCGGCGGTTTCATGGGCAAGGAGCACACGCTTTCGGCCGTTTCGACGCTTGCCTACGACTGCCGCCGTTCCGACTATTTCACCAACCAGCTCTACGCCGCCCTGCAGCTCGTCCAGCGCGGCGATCTGAGCCCCGATGCGCGCGGTGCTGCCCACGGCGAAATCGGCCAGACGCAGTTCCTTCCGGCAAACGTCTTGAAGTTCGGGGTCGATGGCGACGGCAATGGCCATATCGACATGGTTCGCTCCAAGGCCGACGCGCTCGCGTCCACCGCGAACTTCCTGCGTGGCCATGGCTGGCAGCCGGGTGCCGGCTATCAGCCCGGCCAGGCGAACTTCGGCGCGATCCAGGGCTGGAACGCAGCAAGCGTCTACCAGCAGGCGATCGCCATCATCGGCGCCGAGATCGACGGGCTCTGAGAGAGCCCGTGCCGCGTCTTTGAGGGGCGCGACACCGCGTTGAAACAACATTGAGAAAGCCCGGCTCGTTTGATCCGGGCTTTTTGTTGCCTACATGCCGGGACGGGCAAAGTCGCCGGTCACCGGATCCATCACCCAGAGCTCGCCGGTCGAGATGTCGAACCAGGCACCATGCAGATTGAGCTTGCCCTTGGCCTCGAGGATCTGGACACACGGGAAGGTCCTGAGGTTGGCAAGCGAATTGCGGATCGACACCCGCTCGAGCGCCCGCTGGCGCTCCGCCTGCGTCATGACGTCATTGCTCTGGATCTGTTCGGCGGCGGGCTTCAGGAGGTGCATCCAGCGCCCGATGAAATCGCCCGGCGACAAGGGTTCGGCATCCGGATCGAGCGCCGCCTTGATACCGCCGCAGCGGCCATGGCCCATGACGACGATGTCGCTGACGCGCAGGGACTGCACGGCAAACTCCAGCGCCGCCGATGTCGAGTGATAGTGGCCATCCGGCTCGTAGGGCGGCATCAGATTGGCAACGTTGCGCACGACGAAGAGTTCGCCCGGGCCGCTATCGAAGATGGTTTCCGGCGCTGCCCGCGAATCACAACAGGCGATCACCATGGTCTTTGGCTTCTGGCCGGATTCTGCCAGCGCCTTGTAACGCTTCTGCTGCTCGCTGAAGCGGCCGTGCATGAAATTGTTGTAGCCGTTCAGAAGGTAGTCGGGAAAACGCTGCTGCTGCTTGTCCATCGGTTACTCCGCTGTGCCTTGAGCGGGATGATCGGATTTCCGCCCGCATCACGCCCACGCCATGAAGATCATCATGACCTAAAGTTCAATCCACGCTGCCACGGGGCCGGCGCCCATGAACAGCTTCTTCTATTTCCGGCGCATCTGGCTCGGATGCACGAGGCGTCGCATCTGAACCATTGCCATCGGCGTCGACAGGCTTGAAGCGTCCTGCTCGATTGTCAGCTCATCGGCACCGCGCTTGACGCTGCGGGCGATGATTTCAAACACGCTCGCGGTTGCCATTTGCAAGGCGCGTTCTTCTGAAAGACCTTCAAGAAGCCGCGCGAGAAACACCGCCGCCAGAAGGTCCCCCGTGCCATTCGGAGGGTTCTCGACCAGTCGATGCTCGGCGAGCAGCGCATGGTTGCCGGAAAGAAAGAGGTTGCCCGTGCCGCCGCTCATCATCGGCACGGCCGAAGTCACCAGCACCCTTGCCGGCCCGAGGCCGAGTGCGGCATCCAGGATCGCCGTGTTCGTATCAAGTGTCGCGCCCGCAAGCCATGCAAGCTCGAAGCGGTTCGGCGTTGCCAGATTGGCGAGCGGCAGCAGGCGGTCGCGAATAGCGTTTGCCGTCGCCTCCGGCACGTAAAGACCACCGGCATCGCCGATCACCGGGTCGCAGGCGTAGATCAGGTCGGGATTTCTCGCGCGCAGCGCTGTGACCAAGCGGGCAACGCCATCGGCTTGCCCGGGCGAACCGAGATAGCCGGAAAGCACGGCGCGCACCTCGCCCGCCCAGGGCGCGGCAGCGAGATCGTCGATAACCGATTGGAAATCCGCGTCGGCGATTGCGATGCGCGTCGAACGACCATGACCGGGATGCCAGGGCAGAATGACGGTCGGCAGCGCCCAGACCGGACGCCCGAGCGTCTCAAGCGCAAACACCACGGCCCGATTGCCGACCTTGCCGCGCACGACATGGCTTGAGATGACGATGACGGCGCCGGGCAGGGAGGGCATTTCGGGCATCGACCAGTCCAATCCTTCGATCTTAGAACTCTGATCACCGACTGTCACCGCGCTGTCAACAGGCGATGGCAAATGGGATCCGTCGAAGCCGCTGGCGTTTTCGTGCTTTTAAATCGATTTTCGAGCAATTTTCGCGAAATTGCCTTCGATTTAAATGGATTTAAGCTGTTTTCGCGTGAAATTCTCCAATTTTCGGCTCGATTTTGCCGAAATCAGCGTAAAAAGCGGTCGCCATTAGCCATGGTTCTGATAGGGTTTGGCCTAGCATGAGTGGGAGAGACTTCATGGGCGTGAAATACAATCCGAAGCGGGACAGACACATCGACGCAGCGAAGGCGGCCGCCATCAAACTGGGCGTCGACGCGCTGGCGCCGGAAATCCTCTTCGGCGGGGCCAGCAACGACGACCTCGACCTCTATTCGGCGGACATGCTGGCACTGACCGCAGCCCATGCACGGCACGAACTGGCGCGCTGGAACGGCGGCAAGCCGCAGGTCTCGGTGGAAACCGTCGCCGGCATCGCACCCGGCGGCACCGAGGTTTCGGTCATCGCCGTCACCGAACACAACATGCCGTTCCTCTACGATTCGGTCATGGGGGAAATCACCAGCACGCACCGCGACATTCATCTGGCGATCCACCCGATCCTGGTGCAGGAGCCTGGAAAGCCCGCCAAACTCTTCGATCCCGAGGAGCCGAGCGATCCCGCCCACCGCGTCAGCCACATTCAGATCCACCTGACCAAACTGGCACCCGTCGAAGCCGAGCAGCTCAGCAACCGCATTCGCGACGTGCTGGAGCAGGTGCACCAGGCCGTCCATGACTGGCCGGCGATGACGACGCTGCTCGACCATGCGATGCAGGAGCTCGAATCCTACAACGCCTCACGCAAGAAGAGCGACCGCGACGAGGCGCTCGCCTTCCTTCGCTGGCTGCGCGACAACAATTTCACCTTCCTCGGCATGCGCGAGTATACCTATTCCGGCAAGGGCGGAAAGGCGAGCGTCGAGCGCGGCAAGGGCAGGGGTCTTGGCATCCTGTCCAATCCCGACGTGCGCGTCCTGCGCCAGGGCAAGGATGCGGTGCTGACCACGCCGGAAATCCTCGCCTTCCTCGAAAGCCCGGACTTCCTGATCGTCACCAAGGCCAACGTGAAGTCGGTGGTGCACCGCCGCGCCTACATGGACTATATCGGCGTCAAGCGCTTCGATGCCGAAGGCAATGTTGCAGGCGAACTGCGCATCGTCGGCCTGTTCACATCCTCGGCCTACACGCGCCAGGCGGCCGAGATTCCGCTTCTACGCCATAAGATCGAGAAGATCGTTGACCACTTCGGCTACGACCCGCAGAGCCATTCCGGCAAGATGCTGGACAACACGCTGGAATCCTATCCGCGCGACGACCTCTTCCAGATCGATGTTGGTCTGCTTGCCGCCTTCTGCGAACAGATCAACGAACTCGGCGACCGGCCGCGCATCCGCGTGCTGCCGCGCATCGACCACTTCGACCGCTTCGTCTCGGTCATCGTCTTCGTGCCGCGCGAACAGTACGATTCCGACGTTCGCGAAAAGATCGGCGACTATCTGAAGACCGTCTATGACGGCCGCGTGTCCGCCTACTATCCGGCCTTCCCGGAAGGCGGCCTCGCCCGCGTTCACTTCATCATCGGCCGTTCGACCGGAAAGACGCCGCGCATTCCGCAAGCCAAGCTCGAAGAAGCGGTTCGCGGCATCGTCACCCGCTGGATCGACCGGTTCGACCTGCTTGCCCGCAAGGACGGCATCGAACTCGATGTCGACAATGCCTACCAGTCGTTCTTCACGCCGGCGGAAGCCTATGCGGATCTCGCGGATATCGCCGCCTGCCGGGGACAGGATCCGATCCGGATCTCTTTCTACAACTATCCGCGCGCCGTCGCCCGCCAGGACACAGCCGAGCTCAAGATCTTCCACGCCGGCGAGCCCGTATCGCTGTCGCGCCGCGTGCCGCTGCTCGAAAACCTCGGCTTCCGGGTGATCAGCGAGCAGACCTACGACATCGGCGTCAACGCCCATGGCGAAGAGAAGCGCAAGGTCGTGCTGCACGACATGGAGTTGATCCACCGTGATGGCCTGGCACTGAACCTCGACAAGAGCGGCCCGGCGCTGGAAGAAGCCTTCCTTGCCGCCTGGAACGGCACGATCGAGGACGACAACTTCAACCGGCTGATCCTGCTTGCCGGCCTCAATGCCCGCGAAGTTACGGTGCTGCGCGCCTATTCCCGCTATCTGCGCCAGGCCGGCATCACCTATTCCCAGGGCTATATTGCCGACACGCTGAACAAGTATCCGGCGATTGCCGCCGATATCTTCAAGCTGTTCGTGACCCGCATGGATCCGAAGCTCGAGGAAAAGCCGCGCGCCAAGAAATGCAACGCACTGCTCGCCTCGATCGAGGACGCGCTTTCGGCGGTTCCGAGCCTCGACGAAGACCGGATCCTGCGCCGCTACGTCAACGCGATCGAAGCGACGCTTCGCACCAATTACTTCCAGCACGACGCAGACGGCAAGCCGCGTGCGGTTCTCGCCTTCAAGCTTGACCCGAAAGCGCTAGACGGCCTGCCGGAACCGCGGCCGTTCCGCGAAATTTTCGTCTACGGCACCGAGGTCGAGGGTGTGCACCTGCGCTTCGGCAAGGTTGCCCGCGGCGGCCTGCGCTGGTCCGACCGCGCCCAGGACTACCGCACGGAAGTGCTCGGCCTGGTCAAGGCACAGCAGGTCAAGAACGCCGTCATCGTGCCCGTTGGCGCCAAGGGCGGCTTCTATCCGAAGCAGCTTCCCCTGAATGGCACCCGTGATGAGGTCTTCAAGGCGGGTACCGAGGCCTATAAGACCTTCATCCGCACCCTCCTTTCGGTCACCGACAATATCGTCGGCCAGGACGTCGTACCGCCGGCCGACACGCTTCGCCACGACGGCGACGATCCATATTTCGTCGTTGCCGCCGACAAGGGGACGGCGACCTTCTCCGACACCGCCAACGGCCTGGCGCAGGAAGCGGGCTTCTGGCTCGACGACGCCTTTGCATCTGGTGGATCGGCCGGTTACGACCACAAGAAGATGGGCATTACCGCTCGCGGCGCCTGGGAAACCGTCAAGCGGCACTTCCGCGAGATGGACATCGACATCCAGACGACGCCCTTCACCGTCGCCGGTGTCGGCGACATGTCGGGCGACGTCTTCGGCAACGGCATGCTGCTGTCGGAAAAGATCCGCCTGATCGCTGCGTTCGACCATCGCGACATCATCATCGATCCGAATCCGGATATCGATGCCTCCTTCGCGGAGCGCAAGCGCATGTTCGCACTGCCGCGCTCCAGCTGGCAGGACTACGACCGCAAGACGCTCTCGGAAGGCGCGATGATTATTTCGCGCGCCGAGAAGTCGGTGACGCTCACGCCTGAGGCGATGGCCGCGATCGGCCTCGACAAGCCGAAGGCAACGCCCTTCGAGATCATGAATGCGATCTTGAAGAGCCAGGTCGACCTGCTGTGGTTCGGCGGTATCGGCACTTACATCCGCGGCAGCAACGAGACGGATGCGGAAGTCGGCGACCGTGCCAATGATGCCATCCGCGTGACGGCGGAAGAAGTCCGCGCTCGTGTGATCGGCGAAGGCGCCAACCTTGGCGTCACCCAGAAGGGTCGTATCGGCTTCGGCCTCAACGGCGGCCGCTGCAACTCGGACGCAATCGACAACTCCGCCGGCGTCAACTCTTCCGACGTCGAGGTCAACATCAAGATCGCGCTGGCCTCCGCCATGCGCGATGGACGCCTGACCCGGCCGAAGCGCAACACGCTGCTTGCCTCGATGACCGAGGAAGTCGGCCATCTCGTGCTGCGCAACAACTACGAGCAATCGCTGGCGATCTCGCTGACCGCCATGCAGGGCCTCGGCAACCGCACGACGCTTGGCCGGCTCATGACCCGGCTCGAGGCCGACGGCCTTCTCAACCGCAAGGTCGAGACATTGCCGACCGATCAGGTGATGACCGAGCGCTACCAGGCGGGCAAGCCGCTGACCCGTGCCGAGATCGGCGTGCTGCTCTCCTACTCCAAGCTCGTTCTCTTCGATGAGCTGATTGCGAGCGAGCTGCCTGACGATCCGTACTTTACGGCAACGCTTGAGCGTTACTTCCCGGCCAAGATGCGCAAGTCCTATGCCGGCGATATTCACGGCCATCGCCTGCGCCGCGAAATCATCGCGACGATCCTCGCCAACGAAGTCATCAACCGTGGCGGTCCGGCCTTCGTCTCCACCTTGACGGATGCCACCGGCTACCTGTCGGCCGATGTGGTCAAGGCGGCGGTGCTGGCGCTGGACGGCTTCGACCTGCCGCGCATCTATGACGAGATCGACGCGCTCGACAACAAGATCGGCGGCGGCCTGCAGAACATCCTCTACCAGGAAGTCGGCCGCATCTTCACGCTCGTCACCGAGCGGGCACTTCGCACCCATGCGGCGACCGGCTCCGTCTCGGAAGCCGTATCGCGCTTACGCGACGGCCTGCAGAAGCTGCGTGGCACGATGCGCACTGCCGTCTCCGGCGAAAGCGCCGAGGAAGCACGCTTGAAGACGGCAGCCTTCGTCGAGGGCGGCGTGCCGGCCAAGCTCGCCGAGGAAATCTCGGAGCTGGCGTTGATGACGCTGGTGCCGGAGATCATGCAGATTGCCGCGGAGACCGGCGAGACGCTGAGCCGGACGGCGCAGGGCTACTTCGCCGTCACCGACACACTTCGGATTACCCGCCTTCTGGCAGCCTCCGACCGTGTACCGGCAACCGAGCAGTTCGAGGCGATGGCGCTGTCGCGTGCCATATCCGATATCGCCGCCGCAAGGCGGGATATCACCGCAGCGGCACTGCGCGAGCAGAAGAAGGAGCGCAATCCGGTTGCCGCCTGGGAAGAGAACGAGCGCGAGCGCGTGACGCAGGCCACGGGTCAGCTGAGGCTGTTGACCGAGAAGGGCGAAACCACGCTTGCCAAGATCACGGTTGCCGCCGGTCTCCTCAACGACCTGGCACGCGGAAGGGCGAAGTGATCCTGGCCCTTTGGGGTCGGTCTAAGGGATGAGCAGAAATGCGGGCAGTTTTTTTCGCCCGCATCCAGCTCTAAACCTTTTGGAATCGCCCGGATTGAAGATAGGCTGCGCCGCGCGTTCGAGGGGACGCGCGGCGCAGTCGTTTTCGGGGAGAGGACCTTGCAGATTTCGACCGAGAGGACTGAAGCACACCCCCGCGCGTCTCGCGCGGGCATCGCCGGCTGGATGATGTTCGACTGGGCGGCCCAACCGTTCTTCACGGTCATCACCACCTTCATCTTCGGGCCCTATTTCGTCTCGCGGCTGACGGAAGACCATGCACTCGGTCAGGCGATGTGGGGCTATACGCTCACCGTTTCCGGCATCATCATCGCGGTGCTTTCGCCCGTGCTCGGTTCGATCGCCGACGCCACCGGCCCACGTAAGCCCTGGATCGCTTTCTTCGCCGTCATCAAGATCGTATCGCTGGCTATGCTCTGGTTCGCGGCCCCCGGCTCGCCGATCCTCTATCCGGCAATCTTCATGATCCTTGCGACGGTCGCGGCCGAGTTCTCGATCGTCTTCAACGATTCGATGATGCCACGTCTTGTTCCGGAAAAGGACGTCGGTCGGATTTCCAACATCGCCTGGGGGCTCGGCTACCTCGGCGGCATGATCGTGCTGATTGCTGTCGTCGCCCTGCTTGCCGGTAGTCCCGAAGACGGCAAGACGGCAGCCGGCATCGACCCCCTGTTCGGGCTGGATCCAGCCAAGGGGGAGGATGCGCGCATCACCGGACCGATCTCCGCCATCTGGTACCTGGCCTTCATCCTGCCGATGTTCCTGTTCACGCCCGACGCGACCAGGGCGACGATGTCGCTCGGCAAGGCGACCGTCACCGGCCTTCGGGAACTCAAGGGAACACTCGTCGAGCTCAAGGAGCGGTCGGGCATTCTTCGCTTCCTCGTCGCACGGATGATCTTCCAGGACGGCGTCAACGGCCTCCTGGCGCTGGGCGGTACCTTCGCGGCGGCGATGTTTTCGTGGCAGACGCTTGAGCTTGGCATCTACGGCATCATCCTCAACATCGTCGCGATTGGCGGCTGCCTTTGCGCAAGCTGGCTTGATGCCCACCTTGGCTCCAAGACGATCGTCACCACCAGTCTGGTCTGCCTGACGGTGGCGACGATCGGCATCGTCTCGACCGGCCCGGGCTTCACGCTCTTCGGCCTGATGCCCTTGTCGACCGCAGATTCCGGCGCCCTGTTCGGCACGGCGGCCGAAAAGGCCTATATTCTTTACGGCCTCTTGGTCGGCATCGCCTTCGGCCCTGTGCAGGCCTCGTCGCGCTCCTATCTCGCCCGCAGCGTCAGCCTGGACGAGGCCGGACGCTATTTCGGCCTCTATGCGCTTTCCGGACGCGCCACATCGTTCCTGGCCCCGGCATCCGTCGCCACCATCACGCTCGCCACCGGCTCCGCTCGTATCGGCATGATGGCGCTCATCGCCTTCCTGGTCGTTGGCCTCATGATCCTGCTGCGCACGCCCTATCCGGCCGACGACGGACGCAAGAAAGCCGCCGCACCCTTTGGACGCGACGGCTTCTGACGATCGGCGGATAGCCTAATGGGGACGGGCAGAAGGCGCCTGTCCCCAGTAATCCTAGTGGCGGAAGTGGCGCATGCCGGTGAAGACCATGGCAACGCCATGCTGGTCAGCAGCCGCAATCACCTCTTCGTCGCGCATCGAGCCGCCGGGCTGGATGACGGCGGTGGCGCCGGCAGCAATTGCTGACAGCAGGCCATCGGCAAACGGCAGGAAGGCTTCGGAGGCGACGGCAGAGCCCTTGGTGAGCGGCGTTGCAAGACCCAGCGCCTTGGCGGCTTCCTCGGCCTTGATCGCGGCGATACGGGCGGAATCGACGCGGCTCATCTGGCCGGCGCCGATACCGGCGGTCTGACCGTCATTGGCATAGACGATCGCGTTCGACTTGACGTGCTTGGCCACCTTGAAGGCGAACTTCATGTCTTCAAGTTCCTGGGCCGTCGGCGCGCGCTTGGTCACGACCTTGAGCTCGAGATCTTCGACCATGCCGTTGTCGCGTGTCTGCACTAGGAGACCACCGGAAACGGTCTTGGCGGCAAGGCCGGGAATGCGCGGGTCCGGCAGGCCGCCGGTCGAAAGCAGGCGCAGGTTCGGCTTGCGGGCAATGACCGCCTTGGCCGCATCGCTGACCGAAGGCGCAATGATGACCTCGGTGAAGAGCTTGACGATTTCTTCTGCGGTTTCGGCATCGAGCTCCTGGTTGAGCGCAATGATGCCGCCGAAGGCAGAGGTGGAATCACAGGCCAGCGCCCGGCGATAGGCTTCGGCAAGCGTCGGCGCTGTCGCAACGCCGCACGGATTGGCGTGCTTGATGATCGCGCAGGCCGGGGCCTTCTCCGGCAGGAACTCGGCGACGAGCTCAAAGGCCGCGTCCGTGTCGTTGATGTTGTTGTAGGAGAGCTGCTTTCCCTGCAGCAGAGTTGCCGTGGCGACGCCCGGACGGTTCTCGCCGGTCAGGTAGAAGCCGGCCTTCTGGTGCGGGTTCTCGCCATAGCGCATTTCTTCCTTCAGCACGCCGCCGATAACGCGGTGGCGCGGCATCGGCGTATCGAGCGCCTCGGCAAACCAGTTGGAGATCGCGGCATCGTAGGCAGCGGTGCGTGCATAGGCCTTGGCCGCCATCTTCTGGCGGAAGGCATAGGTCGTCTTGCCCGCCGCAAGTTCTTCGAGCAGCAGCGGATAGTCTGCCGGATCGGTAACGATGGTGACATAGGCGTGGTTCTTGGCCGAGGCGCGGATCATCGCCGGGCCACCAATATCGATATTTTCGACCGTGGTCGGATAGTCCCCGCCCTGGGCGCGGACCTCTTCGAACGGGTACAGATTGATGATCGCAAGGTCGATGGCGGTGATGCCGTGTGCTGTCATGGCCGCCACATGGTCGGCATCGTCACGGATCGCCAGCAGGCCGCCGTGAACGCCCGGATGCAGGGTCTTTACGCGCCCGTCCATGACTTCGGGGAAGCCCGTCAGTTCGGACACGTCGCTCACCGGCAAGCCGGCTTCAGAGAGGGCCTTGTGCGTGCCGCCGGTTGAAACGAGCCGAACGCCCTTTTCATTCAGCGCGCGCGCCAGCTCGACGACGCCCGTCTTGTCGGAGACGGAGAGGAGGGCGGTGCGAACCGGTACCTCGTTCGGGGCGGGGATTTTCTTGGAGGCGACAGCCATCACCATGCTCCTTTGGCGGCGCCGGAGGCCCGGGAGAAGGTCCGGCGATTGGGATGGCTGCCCGTTAGCATAGCTTGCCGGGCGAAGAAACCTCGGTAAGCCGGCAGCGCTAAAATAAGGCTCAGTTTGGACGAGAGCTTCAGTTCGTGCGCGAGAAGGTCCACTGGATCTCGGGCTGTTTGGCAAGCGCAAAGGTCACGGTCAGTTGTGACGAGGTGCGGATGCCGGAGGCATCGGCAAAGAAGATGTCCTCTTCGACGGCGAGTTCGCCATCCTGGCAGGCAAAGAGCCAGATCTCGCCGTCCGGTGCAGTCAGAAAGATCTCGCGCGCACTGTTCTGGCGAATGCCGACTGCGGGGTGAATGTGGAAGCGTGCCACCGCGATCGCTTCGCTGCCCGGCTCCGGATCGCTGCCGTCGGCCTTCGCCAGCCGATCGCGGCCGCGGATGATGCGCCCGCCGTTCAGAACGCCGATGTCGCGCTCGTGGATCAGCCCGAAGGCGGCGAGATAGCCATCATGGCTCGCCGTCACCGTTTCCGGCCCTCCGGGATCGTCCTTGCGCGTGACCGTCACCTTCGACACGCCGCTGGTCATGATCGGACCGAGGAAGCGCGACTGCGAAAACCGTGACGACGAGGTGTCGTTGACGGTCACGGTCGAATGGGCGGCCGTCATGCGCGCCATCTGGCGGAAGCGATCGCCGGCAAATTTCGGCGCGCCCGAATTGACGACGAAGCGCGTCTTTCCGGACGACATTTCAAAGGAAAGGCATCCGGCATGGGCGCTGCGCGAAAGATCGACGGAGAGCGGCTTGCCGGTATCCATGATGACAACCGTGTTTTCCATCGCCAGCCGCTCGTAATGGGCGTGCGGCAGCGAGCGGAACGGTTCGCCGGCAGTCTCGTCATAGCGCAGGACCGAGGCGAGTTCGTGCGCCAGAACCGAGGTCGCGCCATTGAACAGCGCCAGTTCCCCGCTCTGGTGCCGGAAAAACCGCAGCGCCGGATACATCCGGTCAATGCAAGGGATGAGGCGCGACGGCACATCGTGGCCGAGATTGACATAGGTCTGCCTGAGCGGCAGCAGATCCAGCAGCAATTCGAGCGCCGCGCGGGGATTGCGCGAGAAATGGCTGCCGTCCGGCAGGATTTGGCGATCCAGTTCGAAATCGAGATGACGCGACGCCTTCCGGATCGCGCTTGGGGAGGCGGGCATGGAGACCGAAGCCATGGCGAGCGCGAGCCGCACCCGTAATTTCGCCTCGCCGTCGCGCACCGTCTCAGCGATATGGCGCAGATAGCGGATCTGAAGCGCGAGGCTCTTCAGGAACCGCCGATAGAACCCATGCTCCGCATTGCGCAGGACGACAGGCGAATGGGAGAGCCAGGCGATGATGCGCTGGGCGATGATGTCAGCGTCCCAGGCGAGGCCCCCAAGGTCGCGGCCATGGGTGCTGATCCAGTCGTCAACGATCTGCCGCAGACGGACGAAACCCGCGTCCTCTCGAATGGCGCGCAAGTGCCTCAACCAGCCGAACGAATGCAGGCGAACGGCGAATTCGTGCGATGGCAGGTCGATTTCGAACGGCGATTCGCCTTCCGTGTCGAGCACGCGACCCGCCAGTGGGAAGCGTCCGGCGAGAATCTCTTCGGCAACGAAGGGATCGACGGCTCTCAGATCGGTCGGCGCGACGATCAGGCGGTTGGGTGTCTTGCCGGCAAAACGCAGCGTGGAGACGCGCCCGATCGATAGCCGGCGCGATACGCGGCGCCAGCCTTCACGAACATACAGGTAAGAAAGCCTTCGCCTGCCGGAAATCAACGCTGCCGGTTTCCTCATTACTGGCACGACCGCTCACAACGGCTGAACGGGCGATGGTCCCGCGCCAGCCGCCGCATGGTGCCAGAGAGACCGTTAAACTTTTATCAATCCTACCATCTTTGATAGGCCCCCGGCTCGAAAGCGTCAAATGACGCGACAAAACAGGGCTTTGATCCCTGTCTTGATCCGTTCAAATCCGCTTTTTTGGCTATTTGCGGCGAATCACCGCCGCGTAAAAGCCATCGAGCCCGCTCGCAAAGGGCGGATCAAGCGCCAACATCGCCGGTGTGGTCCGCATCTCGCCGAGCGGCGTGATCGCGTTCTCGAGACCAGGCCAGTCTGCGGCCGAGATCGACACCCGCTCATAGTGATCGCCGGCACCAATAACCCGGGCGACGACTTCTTCCCCTTCACGCGGATCAAGCGAGCAGTTCGAAAAAACCACCGTGCCGCCGGGCTTGACCACGGTCAGCGCATGGCGAAGCAGGCGCTCCTGCAGATCAGCGAGCTTTTCGATGTCCTCCGGACCCTTGGTCCAAAGCACATCCGGGTGGCGTCGGGTCGTGCCAGTGGACGAGCAGGGCGCGTCGAGCAGCGCTGCATCGAACAGGCTTTCCGGCTGGAAGTCCGCCATGTTGACTTCCTTCGTCTCGGCCTCGAGGCCGAGGCGCTTGAGGTTACCCTTCAGCCGGCGCAGGCGGCTGCCGGACTGGTCGAGTGCAGTGACCGCAGCACCGGCGAGTATGAGCTGGGCGGTCTTGCCACCGGGGGCAGCACAAAGATCAACAATCCGTTTGCCCTTGAGATCGCCGAAAAGCCGCGCCGGCAGCGAAGCTGCCGCATCCTGCACCCACCACGCGCCATCATCGAATCCGGCTAAGGAAGGGATGGAGCCTGAGAAATCGCCGAGGCGGACCGAGCCGGTCGCCAACACCGTGCCGCCCAGTCGCTCGGCCCAGAGGGCGGGATCCGATTTGACCGAGAGATCGATCGCAGCTGGTGTCAGCTGCGCCTCGGCGATCTTCTCCGCCTCGGCCGCACCGTAGTGAGCCTCCAGCCGCTCGAAGAACCAGGTCGGCATCGCCGGAACCTGGCGCGTGCTTTCCAGGATGGCATCTTTTTCGCGCGACAGGCGTCGCAGGACGGCGTTCACCAGGTTGGCAAAACGGCGATTGCGCGGATCGGCCTGCGCCTGCTCGACAGCGATGTCGACCGCGGAGTGGTCGGGCACGTCGAGGTAGAGGACCTGCGCTGCCGCGACGGCAAGAACGTGTTCGAGTGCCCGCGCGCCTTCCGGCAGCGGCGTCTGCAGCAGGGAATTGATCGCAGCCTGGATGCGCGGCAGGTGTCGAAGCGCCGAGTTCAGGATCGCCCGCACCAGCGCGCGGTCAGCTTCGCTGAGCTCGCGATAGGCCGGATTGCCGTGTTCGTGGTCGAGCATGCCATCAAGCGATGTCCTGCGGTCAACGACGGCGGCGAGGATCTTGGCGGCCGCCTGGCGCGCCTTCATGCCAGGCTTTTCCGGGCCACGCGGCGCGGCCGCGGGCTTCTTGGACTTCGCGCCACCCTTATGCGGCGATGGTTTCGGGCGTGAATCGTTCTTGTTATCTGCTGACATCAGGACCAGGGACCTTTGGGCGGTTCGGAACCACCGCGACCCCAGCCGGTGGAAGGCACGGAGCGCGATTTGCGCACCGGATTATCAGCACGAACCGGCGGCGTCGAGACTTGAGACATCTCGCCCGCCATCTGCTGCAAGGCGGCAATCCGGTTTTCCGTGTTCGGATGGGTCGAAAACAGGTTGTCCATGCGCTCGCCCGAGAGCGGATTGATGATGAACATATGCGCCGTTGCCGGATTGCGCTCGGCGTCGTCATTGTGGATCTGATGCGCCGCTCCGGCAATTTTCTGCAGCGCAGAGGCAAGCGCCAGCGGCTTGCCGCAAATATCCGCGCCACGGCGGTCGGCGGAATATTCCCGCGTGCGGCTGATCGCCATCTGCACCAGCATCGCTGCCATCGGTGCGACGATCATGGCAACCAGCGTGCCGATGAAACCGAGCGGATTGTTGTTTTCACGGTTGCCGCTGAAGAAGAAGGCAAAGTTGCCGAGCATCGAGATCGCGCCGGCAAGCGTTGCCGTCAAGGTCATCGTCAGCGTGTCGCGGTTTTGGATATGGGCGAGCTCGTGCGCCATGACGCCGGCGACTTCATCGTAGTTGAGCGCATGCAGCAGACCGGTGGAGGCAGCGACAGCGGCGTTCTCCGGATTGCGGCCCGTCGCAAAGGCGTTCGGCTGCGGGCTGTCGATCACATAGACGCGCGGCATCGGCAGGCCGGCATTCTGGGCGAGGTCGCGCACAATGCCATAATATTCCGGTGCGCTGCGTTCATCGACCTCCTGCGCGCGATACATGCGCAGCACCATCTTGTCGGAATTCCAGTAGGAAAAGAAATTCATGCCCGCCGCCATGATGAAGGCGACCATCATGCCGCCGCGCCCGCCGATGGCGAAACCGACGGCCATGAACAGGGCGGTCATGACTGCAAGCAGCATGGCGGTGCGAACAAGGTTCATCAGAGAGGCTCCGGATCGTCGACGTTTCACGTGAATCAAGGGTTCCCGTTGAGGGAACGGCACCCTATATGATGGGTGCAAACGCCCCATTCTTCAATATTGATGCTCGAATCCGGATACCGTTCAGATGCAGAACGACAATGACAACGCCGCCGATCGCCCGAAACGACCGTTACCGCCCGCAGCTGTGCGGGCCCTGAAGGAAGCAGAGGAACGGCGCCAGGCGGAGACGAAGAAGGATCTGCCGCCCGAAATTGGCGGCCGCGGCGGCGAGGACCCCGCACGCTTCGGTGACTGGGAGATCAAGGGCAGGGCGATCGACTTCTAAGTCGCCGACCGATCATCGCCAGTTTTGCGGCTCGGACCTTCGCAACGGCAACGATCCGAATCCGGCTCACAAAATTGCTTGGACGCCGCAGGTCTTCAACCTGCGGCGTCCTTTTTATCAAGCCTTGTTCTGACGGTTGGCGATCAAGTCGTCGACAACGGCCGGATCGGCGAGCGTCGAGGTGTCGCCAAGCGCGCCGAAATCGTCCTCGGCGATCTTGCGCAGGATGCGACGCATGATCTTGCCAGATCGGGTCTTCGGCAGGCCCGGCGAGAACTGGATCTTGTCCGGCGTCGCAATCGGGCCGATTTCCGAGCGGACGTGCTTCACCAGCGCCTGACGCAACTCGTCATTGCCGACTTCGCCGGCCATCAGCGAAACGTAGCAATAGATGCCTTGGCCCTTGATCGGGTGCGGATAGCCGACGACGGCCGCTTCCGAGACGAGGTGGTGTGAAACCAGCGCCGATTCCACTTCGGCCGTGCCGAGGCGGTGGCCGGAGACATTGAGCACGTCATCGACGCGACCAGTGATCCAGTAGTAGCCGTCTTCGTCGCGACGGCAGCCGTCGCCGGTGAAATACTTGCCCTTGTAGGTGGCAAAGTAGGTCTGGCCGAAGCGCGCGTGATCGCCGTAGATGGTGCGCATCTGGCCCGGCCAGCTGTCGGTGATGCAGAGGTTGCCGTCGGCAGCACCCTCGAGCACATTGCCTTCATTGTCGACCAGTTGCGGCTGCACGCCGAAGAACGGCCGGGTGGCCGAACCGGGCTTGAGGTCGGTCGCGCCGGGCAGCGGCGTGATCAGGATGCCGCCGGTTTCCGTCTGCCACCAGGTATCGACGATCGGCGATTTCTGTTCGCCGACGACGTTGTAGTACCACTCCCAGGCTTCCGGGTTGATCGGCTCACCGACCGAACCAAGCAGGCGCAGCGACGAGCGCGACGCGCGCTTGACGAAATCGTCGCCCGCACCCATCAGCGAGCGGATCGCGGTCGGCGCCGTGTAAAAGACGTTGACCTTGTGCTTGTCGACCACTTCCCAGAAACGTCCGGCATCCGGGAAATTGGGCACGCCCTCGAACATCACGGTCGTCGCGGCATTCGCGAGCGGGCCGTAGACGATGTAGGAATGGCCGGTGACCCAGCCGACGTCGGCCGTGCACCAGTAGATATCGCCGTCGCGGTAGTCGAAGACATACTCATGCGTCATCGACGCGTAGACGAGATAACCGCCAGTGGTGTGCAGCACGCCCTTCGGCTTGCCGGTCGAACCGGAGGTGTAAAGGATGAACAGCGGATCTTCCGCCTTCATCTTTACCGGCTCGCAATGCGGCTTCACCGTCGCAATTTCCTGGTGGTACCAGAGGTCACGACCCGGCGCCCAGGCGGTCTTGCCGCCGGTGCGGCGCACGACCAGCACCTTGTTGACGATCACATGCTGTTTGGCGGCAATGTCGATCGCCGTGTCGGTGTTTTCCTTGAGCGGAACCGGCTTGCCGCCGCGTACGCCCTCATCACAGGTGATGACGAAGGTGCTCTCGCAGTCGACGATACGACCGGCAAGTGCGTCCGGCGAGAAACCACCGAAGACGACCGAGTGGATGGCGCCGATGCGCGAACAGGCGAGC
This sequence comes from Ensifer sp. MJa1, assembly GCF_037026475.1. Lineage (NCBI taxonomy): Bacteria > Pseudomonadati > Pseudomonadota > Alphaproteobacteria > Hyphomicrobiales > Rhizobiaceae > Ensifer > Ensifer sp. MJa1. The sequence goes on from NZ_JAKUMO010000008.1 coordinate 178,534, forward strand.
ATCGCATAGGCCGCTTCCGGGATCATCGGCATGTAGATGGTGACACGATCGCCCTTCTTGACGCCGTGCTTCTTCAAGACGTTGGCAAGCCGGCAAACCTGCTCGTAGAGTTGGTTGTAGGTGATCTTCTTGTCGATATAGGGGTTGTCGCCTTCCCAGATGATCGCGGTCTTCTCACCATGGGTCTTCAGGTGGCGATCGATACAGTTGTAGGAGACGTTGGTAAGGCCGTCCTCATACCATTTGATCGAGACCTTGCCCTTGAAGGAAGTGTTCTTGACCTTCGTATAGGGCTTGAACCAGTCGATCCGCTTGCCGTGCTTGCCCCAGAACTTTGCCGGGTCCGAAATGCTCTCCTCATACCACTTCAGGTAAGTTGCGTTATCAAGCAGCGTCCGGCTCTTGGCAGACTTCAACACCGGATAGTTCTTGGCGGACATATTTTCCTCCCTACGCATTCCTAGTGCGGCTCGCCACTCCCCGGCCAGCCCGTTTCGCGGACATTCATAGCAGGTCAAATGCCCGCCGCAATTAGACAAAAGGACATTTGGAACTGAAGAATTGCAATTTCGCGACAACGACGGTATAGAGGCCCACATTTCCCGGAAATCAGTGGTAGACTCCACGGCCCGCGACACCGGCGCGGACGGACAAAAGGACTATATCCATGGCTCAGCAACTGCTTATGCCCAAGGCAACAGCCGTCTGGCTCGTTGACAATACCGCGCTGTCCTTCGACCAGATCGCGCAGTTCTGCAAGCTGCACCCGCTTGAAGTAAAAGCGATCGCCGACGGTGAATCCGCGCAGGGCATCAAGGGTCTCGATCCGATTGCGACCGGCCAGCTTTCGCGCGACGAGATCGCACGCGCAGAAGGTAACCCCAACCACAAGCTGAAGCTTTCGGAGCCGAAGGTTCGCGTCCCTGACTCGAAGCGCAAGGGCCCCCGCTACACGCCGGTTTCCAAGCGCCAGGACCGGCCCAATGCCATTCTCTGGCTCGTTCGCAACCACCCCGAGTTGAAAGACGCGCAGATTTCGCGCCTGGTTGGCACGACCAAGTCAACGATCGAGCAGATCCGCGAGCGCACCCACTGGAATTCGACCAACCTGACGCCGATGGATCCGGTGACCCTCGGCCTCTGCTCGCAGATCGACCTCGACCTCGAAGTCGAACGCGCCTCCAAGGGTCGTCCGCTGCCGACCGCCGCCGAACTCGGTGCGACGCTCGAATCGGCCCAGGAAACCGAGAAGCTCGGTTTCAGCTACGAGCGCGAGGAAGAGAAGGAAATCGACGCCGATGCCGTCTTCGCCAAGCTCAAGTCGCTGAAGTCGGATCGCAAGGACGAGGACGAGGACGATCACTACTGATTGTCGCTCAGCCGAAACTCGAAAAGCCCGGATCATCGATCCGGGCTTTTCGTTGCACGTCTTTCAGTAGGCTGATCCCGACAGATCGTTGAGATTGTGGCGCTCGGTGCCCTTGAGCGGTGGATTGAAGATGCTGACAAGGATCAGATCCTCCTTCTTGCCACCACGCAGGTAGTGCTTGTCGTGCTGGTCCAGCACATAGATGTCGCCCTGACGAATGGGGAAGATATTGCCCTGCATGTCCTCGACCTCGCCTTGACCGGCAATGCAGTAGCAGGCTTCCAGATGGTTGCGGTACTCGAGTAGCGACACAGTGTTGGCCCGTACCACCGTGTGGCAGACGGTAAAGCCCATGCCGTCCCTTTCCGTCAGCAGGCGATGGCTGGTGCCGCTGCCCCATTCGACAAAATGATCCGTTGCTTCGATATCCTGCAGGCTGCGCACGAACATGGCTCTCTCCAGCTGTAAGTAATCCTCATGCCTTGGAGCAAACGCTTCGGTCGCTCCGGCAATGCAGCCAGTATTCGTTGACAAGTGAGGCAGCTCAAACGACGATTTCTCGCACGATAGATGAGGAAAACATACAGATGCTGCCACCCCTCGGCATGCTTCGCGCCTTCGAGGCGGCAGCAAGGTTGCAGAGTTTCTCGCGCGCCGCAGATGAACTGCACGTCACCCATGCCGCCGTCAGCCATCAGATCCGCCTGTTGGAGGATTGGTTCGGCCGGCCGCTGTTCGTGCGCGAGAAACGCGGCGTGCGGCTGGCGGCAGAGGCCGAGGGACTGGCGGCAACGCTGAGGTCCGCCTTCGAGCGCATCGCGGTGGAAACCGAACTGCTCAGGCTCAACACCAAGGCACAGGTGAGTGTCGCCTGTATTCCCTCGATCGCCACCCGCTGGCTGATCCCGGCACTCGGCGAGTTTCTCCGGCTGCACCCCGAGATCGACGTGAAGGTGGTCTACGCGATGGCCGAACAGCAATTGCGAGAAACCGGCTGCGATGTCCTCATCACACTGGGTGCTGACCGCAGCGACGGCACCCGTTCGGACCGACTGTTCTCGCGCATCAATCGCCCGGTCGCCAGCCCCCGCTATCTCGAACGGGCGGGTGACTTGCGCACGCCCCAGGCGATCGCCTCGGCCGACCTGCTGCACGACGAGACGACGTCTCGGTGGCGCGATTGGTTCGCCAGGGCAGGGCAGGCGAGCGGACAGGCCTTACGAGGCCCCGTCTTCCAGGATTTCAACCTTCTCGCCACGGCCGCGATTGCCGGCCATGGCGTAGCGCTTTGCCCGATCGAAGTTTTCCGGCGCGAGATCGAGAGCGGCGACCTCGTGGTGCTGTCCGAGGTCGCCACGCTGCAAGACGAAAACTACTTCCTGATCACCAGGGCGACGCGTTCAAAGGCCGTGGCCGCCTTCGGCGACTGGTTCTCGGGCGTCGTCGACGACCACAAGCCTGCGAAATCCTAAGCCGGCTCAGGAATTCTCACCGGGACCGTCACACACCGATACCGCGCGCATGCAGGACCACGGTGATTTCGTCGAGGATGGCCGGATCATCGATCGTCGCCGGCATCTTCCAAGGCTGCCGGTCGGCAATCTTCTGGATCGTCGCCCGCAGGATCTTGCCGGAGCGTGTTTTCGGCAGCCGCTTGACGCAGATCGCCATGCGGAACGCGGCCACCGGCCCGATGCGTTCGCGCACAAGCCCGATCACTTCACGCTCGATGTCAGATGTTTCACGGGAAACATTGGAATTGATGACAAGAAACCCCGCAGGCACCTGGCCCTTCAGATCATCAGCTATGCCGATGACCGCACACTCCGCGACATCAGGATGGCTGGCACAGACTTCCTCCATCGCACCGGTGGAGAGGCGGTGGCCCGCCACGTTGATGATGTCGTCGGTGCGCGCCATGATGAAGACGTAGCCGTCATCGTCGAGATAGCCGGCATCGGCGGTCTTGTAGTAGCCGGGAAACTCCTCGAGATAGGCAGCACGAAAGCGATGGTCGGCATTCCAGAGCGTCGGCAGACAGCCGGGCGGCAGCGGCAGTTTGACAACGACATTGCCGAGCGTGCCGGGGCCGACCGGATGGCCGGCGTCATCGAGGATTTGGACATCGTAGCCGGGTAGCGGCACGGCCGGGGAGCCGTATTTCACGGGCAAGAGCCCGAGACCCATGGGATTGCCGGCAACCGGCCAGCCGGTCTCCGTTTGCCACCAATGGTCAATGACCGGTACGCTGAGCGCCTTTTCCGCCCAGTGGATCGTATCCGGATCCGCCCGTTCGCCCGCCAGGAATAGCGCCCGGAACCGGGAAAGATCATACCGGGCGGCAAACGAGGCGTCAGGATCCTCCTTGCGGATCGCCCGCAGAGCGGTCGGCGCCGTGAACATGACCACGACGCCGTGCTCGGCGATGATCCGCCAATAGGTGCCGGGGTCCGGTGTGCCGACCGGCTTGCCTTCAAACAGGATCGAGGTGCTGCCGTTCAGAAGCGGCCCGTAGACGATATAGGAGTGACCGACGACCCAGCCGATATCCGAGGCCGCCCAGAACACCTCGCCCGGCTGGACCCCGAAGAAGTTCTCCATCGACCATTTGAGCGCGACCATGTGGCCGCCATTATCGCGCACCACGCCCTTGGGCTGGCCGGTCGTACCCGATGTGTAGAGCACATAAAGCGGATCGGTGGAGCGGACCGGCACACAATCGACCTGTTTGCCAGCTGCTTTCGCCGATGCCAGCGCCTGCGCGAAATCGATGTCGCGCCCGGCCGTCATGGCCGCCTCCACCAACGGCCGCTGGAAGACGAGGCAGTGCTGTGGCTTATGGGTGGCAATCTCCAGCGCCGCATCGAGCAGCGGCTTGTAGGCGACGGTGCGGCCGGGTTCGATGCCGCAGCTTGCGGAAACCACGAGCTTCGCCTCGCAGTCGTCAATACGCACCGCCAGTTCGTTGGCGGCAAAGCCGCCGAAGACCACGGAATGCACCGCGCCGATCCGGGCTGCGGCAAGCATCGCGACCGCGGCCTGGGGGATCATCGGCATATAGATGATGATCCGGTCGCCCTTGCCGACGCCGAGCTCCCTGTAGACCGCGGCAAGCGCCTTCACGTCGGCAAGCAGAGCCGCATAGGAGATGCGCTCGATCGTTCCCGTCACCGGGCTGTCGTAGATGAAGGCGGTCTGCTCTCCGCGGCCGGCGGCCACGTGACGGTCGAGGCAATTGTAGCAGGTGTTGGTCGAGCCGCCGGCGAACCAATGGCCGTAGATGCCGCTCTCGCCATCAAAGACGCGCTCCGGCTTTTCGAACCAGTCGATGGCGCCGGCAGCACTTGACCAAAAACCTTGCGGATCCGCCTTCCAGGCGGCGTACACTTCGGAATAGCGACTCGCCACTTCCGTTCCTCCCTATGCATTTCGCCGGACAGGTCCGGCCTCCTCATGCACAAGGATAGGCTAATGGGAGGGGAGGGAAACCCCGACGAAAGCGTAATGCGACGAACCGCCTTGCGCCGAGCCGACCGTCAGCGGGTGCCGAAGATCGCCGAGCCGACCCGCACGCTGGTTGCGCCGAACTGGATCGCCGTCTCGAAATCGCCGGACATGCCCATCGACAGCTTTTCCAGCTTGCAGGCGGCCGCCAGCTTGGCGAGCAGCGCGAAATGCGGGCCGGGATTTTCCTCGACCGGTGGAATGCACATCAGACCCTCGACCGTCAGGCCGAGTTCCCGGCGGCAGAGATCGACAAAAGCGACGGTTTCCTCCGGTGCAATCCCAGCTTTCTGCGGCTCCAGCCCGGTATTGACCTGCACGTAGAGCTTCGGCTTTCGTCCCTGCTTCTGCATTTCCGCGGCCAGAGCGCGAGCGATCTTCTCGCGATCGACGGTCTCGATGACATCGAACAGCGCGACGGCTTCAGCGGCCTTGTTCGACTGCAACGGGCCGATCAGATGCAGGACGAGATCGGGCGTCTCGCCCTTCATCTCCGGCCATTTCGCCTGTGCTTCCTGCACCCGATTTTCACCGAAGACCCGCTGCCCGGCGGAAATCGCCGGCCGAATGGCTTCCGCGTCGAAGGTCTTGGAAACCGCGACCAGTTCCACAGCGCCCTTCGTCCTCTTTGCAGACCTTTCCGCCGCTTGAATCCGGCTCACGACATCCTGCAGCCGCTCTTCAACTTCCATGAACATGCTCTCCGATGAAGGAATTTCAAACCACTGACCGAGCGGATTAGGCAAAGTTCGGCCCCTTGCCAAGGCCGCAGCCACAGCTGCGGACCCAAATCCGCCAAAGTGTCGCGGCAAACCCTTCAAAAACTTGACCCTCAGGCGGTTTCGTGGTGAAGGTCACGCCTATTGTCATGAGGGCGCTGCCATGCCCTCCAGAACTTCCGGAACATCGAAAAGACATGTCTAGCGAACGATACAATCCGCGTGATGCCGAACCCCGTTGGCAACAGGAATGGGAAAAGGAAGAGGTCTTCCTGACCCGGAACGACGATCCGCGCGAAAAGTACTACGTGCTCGAGATGTTCCCCTATCCGTCGGGCCGCATCCACATGGGCCACGTGCGCAACTACACCATGGGCGACGTGGTCGCGCGTTACAAGCGTGCCCGTGGCTTCAACGTGCTGCATCCGATGGGCTGGGATGCCTTCGGCATGCCGGCCGAAAACGCCGCCATGGAACGTGGTGTGCATCCGGCCAGCTGGACCTACCAGAACATCGCCTCGATGAAGGCGCAGTTGAAGGTCATGGGCCTGTCGCTCGACTGGAACCGCGAGTTCGCAACCTGCGACCCGGAATACTACCAGCGCCAGCAGCACCTGTTCCTGGATTTCCTGGACAAGGGCCTCGTCTATCGCAAGCAATCCAAGGTCAACTGGGACCCGGTCGACAACACCGTGCTCGCCAACGAGCAGGTGATCGACGGCCGTGGCTGGCGTTCGGGCGCGCTGGTCGAGCAGCGTGAACTGACACAATGGTTCTTCCGCATTACCGATTTCAGCCAGGAACTGCTTGATGCACTGGATACGCTGGATCAGTGGCCCGAAAAGGTCCGTCTGATGCAGAAGAACTGGATCGGCCGCTCGGAAGGCCTGTCGCTGCGCTGGGAGCTGGTCAAGGGCACGGCCGGCGACGAGACCGAAGTGACCGTCTACACCACCCGGCCCGACACACTTTTTGGTGCCTCCTTCCTGGCGATCGCCGCGGATCACCCGCTGGCCAAGCAGGTGGCTGCGAGCAATCCGGAAGTGGAAGCCTTTTGCGACGAATGCCGCCGCGCCGGAACCTCGCTTGCTGCGCTGGAAACAGCTGAAAAGAAGGGCATCGACACCGGCATTCGCGCCAAGCATCCGCTTGATCCGACTTGGGAACTGCCGGTTTATGTCGCCAACTTCGTGCTGATGGACTACGGCACAGGCGCCATCTTCGGCTGCCCGTCCGGCGACCAACGTGACCTCGATTTCGCCCGCAAGTACGACCTGCCGGTCGTGCCGGTGGTCATGCCGAAGGACGCGGATGCTGCGACTTTCACGATCGGCGACGAAGCCTATGTCGGCGACGGTGTGATGATCAACTCGCGCTTCCTCGACGGTCTGTCGATCGAAGAAGCCTTCGCGACCGTTGCCGCGAAGCTCGAGAAGGAAACGCTGGGCAATACGCCCCGCGCCGAGCGCAAGGTCAACTTCCGCCTGCGCGACTGGGGCATCTCCCGCCAGCGCTATTGGGGTTGCCCCATCCCGGTCATCCATTGCGAAGACTGCGGGGTCGTGCCGGTTCCCAAGGCCGACCTGCCGGTCGTGCTGCCGCCGGATGTCACGTTCGACAAGCCGGGCAACCCGCTCGACCGCCATCCGACCTGGCGCCACGTCGCCTGCCCGCATTGCGGCAAGGATGCACGTCGCGAGACGGATACGATGGATACGTTCGTCGATTCGTCCTGGTACTTCACCCGCTTTACGGCACCTTGGGAAAACAACCCGACCGATCCTGCGGTTGCCAACCACTGGCTGCCGGTCGATCAGTATATCGGCGGCATCGAGCACGCGATCCTGCATCTGCTCTATTCGCGCTTCTTCACCCGCGCGATGAAGGAAACCGGCCACGTCGCGGTCGACGAGCCGTTCAAGGGCCTGTTCACCCAGGGCATGGTCGTGCACGAGACCTATAGCCGCGGCGAAGGCGCCCAGCGCGAATGGGTCACACCGGCCGAAATCCGTATCGAGGAAGTCGACGGACAGCGCCGCGCCGTGCTCATCGAAACCGGCGAGGACATCGCCATCGGCTCGATCGAGAAGATGTCGAAGTCGAAGAAGAACGTTGTCGACCCCGATGACATCATCGCCTCCTATGGCGCCGACACGGCACGCTTCTTCGTGCTCTCCGATTCGCCGCCGGACCGCGACGTCATCTGGTCGGAAGCCGGTGTCGAGGGCGCCCACCGCTTCGTCCAGCGCGCCTGGCGCCTGATCAGCGAAGCAGCCGAGAAGCTGCGCGCGATCGAGGCAGCGCCCGCACGCGAAGGTGATGCACTTGCCGTCTCGCAGGCCGCACATCGCACGCTGCGCGCCGTCGAGGCGGACTACGACAAGCTCGCCTTCAACAAGGCCGTGGCGCGCATCTATGAGCTCGTGAACACGCTTGCCGCACCGCTGACGCAGGTGGCAGCCGGCAAGGCCGACGCGGCACTCGCTGCGGCCGTGAAGGACTCGACAGCGATCCTGATCAACCTCATCGCCCCGATGACCCCGCACCTCGCCGAGGAATGCTGGCGCGAGATCGGTGGCAAGGGTCTGATTGCGGAATCCGGCTGGCCGACCTTCGACGCGGCGCTTGTCGTCGAGAACGAAGTCACCCTGCCAGTGCAGATCAACGGCAAGAAGCGCGCCGATTTGACAATCTCCCGCGATGCGGATCAGAGTGCGATCGAAAGCGCCGTCCTGGCGCTCGATGCCGTCAAGTCTGCGCTCAACGGCAGCAGCCCCAAGAAAATCATCGTCGTGCCGCAAAGGATCGTCAATGTCGTTGTCTGATAGAGCTGGCTTCCGCATCCGGTCGATTCCGGTGCTGGCAGGTGTTCTTGTGTTGACCGCGCTCGCCGGCTGCCAGGTCAGACCGCTATATTCCGACAGCGTCGGCACATCGACGGCCTTGGCCGCAATCGAAATTTCGGAAGCTGACGACCGTGTCGAGCAGGAAGTCCGCAACGCCTTGATCTTCCTTGCTGCAGGCGGGAAGGGCGAACCGGCGAACCCGCAATACCATCTGGCGCTGGAAGTCACGAGCCGCGCCATGGGCGTGCTTTACGATCAGGACAAGGATCGGGTGGACCGGGCAAGCGCCGGCCGCATCGTCGTCAAGGCGGATTACAATCTGACGAAGATCGGCACGGGCGAAACGGTCAAGTCAGGCAACCGCACTGCGGTGGCCCTCGTTGACTTCCCGGTCCAGGAATTTGCCAAGTTGCGCGCCGTTCGCGACGGCGAAAACCGTGCAGCAAAGGAACTGGCGGAATTGATCCGGGCCGATATCGCTGCGGCCCTCAGCCGCTAGCCGGTGTAGGCATGAGCGAAGTCAAGTCGCACGAATTCGAAACCTTCGTCCAGAAGTCTGCTGGCGTCTATCGCTTGTTCATTCTCTACGGTCCCGATCGCGGGCTCGTTTCCGAGCGCGCCGCTGCGCTTGCGGCCCGATGTGGCGTTCCGCTCGACGATCCCTTCTCCGTCCTGAAGCTCGATGTCAGCGAATTGACGCAGTCGCCCGGCCGGCTGCTGGACGAGGTCAATGCGATCGGCCTGTTCGGTGGCGACAAGCTCATCTGGGTGAGGGGAGCGGCCAATGAGAAAGCGCTCGTCGACGCTCTGCAGATCCTTGCCGCCGAACCGCCGACCGGAAGCTACGTCATCATCGAGGCCGGAGACCTGAAGAAGGGCGCCGCCCTGCGCAAGATCGGTGAGACGGCGCGATCGGTCGCCTGCATCGCCTGCTACAGCGACGACGCCCGCAGCCTTCAGGCGCTGATTGACAAGGAACTCGGCGACGAGAAGCTCGGGATCACGCCAGCCGCCCGCGCGCGGCTGCTGGAGGCGCTTGGCGGTGACCGACTGGCCTCGCGCAACGAACTGCGCAAACTCGCCCTTTACTGCCGTGGCAAGCCAACCGTCGACGAAGACGATGTCCTTTCGATTGTCGGCGATGCCAGCGCCATCTCCGTTGACGATGCCGTCGACGCTGTCTTGAAGGGCGACCTCGACGGACTGCTGCATGCGATGCAGAAGATCACCACGTCGAAGACGCCGGCGTTCCTTGTGCTGCAGGCCTGCCTGCGTCAGTTTCAGCAACTGGATGTGATGCGCGCCGAGATGGATTCGACCAGACAACAGGCCGGGCAGGTGATTGCCACGCTCGGACGTGGACTGCATTTTCGCCGCAAGCCAATCGTCGAGGCGGCGCTGAAACATTGGTCCTCGCCGGCAATCAGGCGTGAACTCAACCGGCTCCAGACCACGATCTTCCAAAGCCGCAGCCGCGCCAGCCTCGAAGAGAGCCTTGTGCTGCAGAACCTCATGGCAATCGCGGTGCAATCGGCAAGACGCTGAAGCCACGCGTGCAGCGGATTTGCGCGATGTAAACCCAACGGGGTCAGGATGCTCAAAGCGCGGAGATAGCGGCGTGCTTTGTGCGTGAACGACCGCCGCACGGGTTCACCGTCTCGACCGCAGCCAACGTCTATCGCCGCGACATACCCGCAAAAGCGCCGATCGAGGGAAGCATGAAAGACCCAAGCGACCCATGACTGTTGCGCGGGTCATTCTCACGCGCCGTCGCCGGCAGTCTCATCCTTCTTGAGTAGCCGGACTACGAACGGAGAAGGCGGGCCCGTTTTTTGTTCGGGCACGCCTCTGGCATTTCTGGAGCGGCACTTTTCAGCGCCGTTCAAGCAGCCGGCAAATTTCTTCTAGCTGATCGAGGGTCTTGTAGGCGATGCGCAGATGACCGCCGGACGCCTTGTGATTGACCGTCACCTCGAGACCGAGGCTGTCAGACAGGGTCCGTTCCAGCGCCAGCGTGTCTGCATCCTTCTCGTCGCGTCTGGCCGCCTTGCCGTAGTTCGGATCATTCTGGGCGCGGATATCGTTCTGCGCCATGCGCTCGGCATCACGCACTGAGAGCCCCTTGGAAATGATCGCGCGCGCCAGCGTCGCCGGATCGGACGTCGGGATCAGCGCGCGGGCGTGGCCGGCCGACAGCGTCCCTTCAAAAAGCATGTCGCGCACCGGTTCCGGCAGTTTCAACAGCCGCAGGCTGTTGGCAACGTGACTGCGGCTCTTGCCGATGATCTCGCCGAGATCGTTCTGCGTGTAGCCGTGTTCTGCGATCAACTGCTCGTAGCCAAGCGCTTCATCGAGCGGATTGAGGTCTGAGCGCTGGACGTTTTCGACGATGGCGATCTCAAGAGCCGTACGATCGTCGACGTCCCGGATGATAACGGGGATCTCGGTGAATCCGGCTAATTGAGCAGCACGCCAACGGCGTTCACCGGCGATGATCTCGTAGCGATCGACCCCGATCGTGCGGGCAACGACCGGCTGGACGATGCCATGCTGGCGGATTGAATTCGCGAGATCCTGAAGCTCGGATTCGTCGAACTGACGGCGAGGGTTGCGCGGATTTCTCGACACGAACTCGATCGGCACGCGCCGGTCGGGATTGACCGGGGCAGGGGCAGCGGCACCCGCTTGCAGCGGCTGATCCATCTCACCGATCAACGCGGCCAATCCGCGACCAAGTCGCCGCTTCGAGCTATCGTCGTTCATATCGTCACCCGATTTATATTACGCTACCGAAATGGTTATGCGGCCTTGCGCTGGCGCTCACGCTGAATCACTTCGGACGCCAACTGCAGATAAGCCTGACTTCCAGCACACTTCAGATCGTAGAGGATCGCCGGCTTGCCATAGGACGGCGCCTCGGAAACCCGGACGTTGCGCGGAATCAAGGTGTGATAAACCTTGTCACCGAGGTGAGTCCTGACGTCGCTGACGACCTGTTGCGCCAGATTGTTGCGCGAATCGAACATGGTGAGCACGATGCCCTGAATATCGAGCTCTGGATTCACCGAGCGCCGCACCTGGTCCACCGTTTCCAGCAATTGGCTTAGACCTTCGAGCGCGAAGAACTCGCATTGCAGCGGCACCAGCACCGAATGCGCGGCCGCCATGGCGTTCATCGTCAAAAGATTGAAGGAGGGCGGACAATCCACCAGGACGTAGGAGTAGTCCAGCGCTGCCTGGCTTGCCAACGCCTTGCGAAGGCGGAAGACTCGGTCTGCCTCGCGCGAGATCTCCATCTCGACTCCGAGCAGGTCCATCGTCGACGGGACGATCGACAGATTTGGCACTGCGGTTTGCTGGGCAATCTCGGCTATGCCGTGCGAACCAATCATCAGCTCATAGGACGAAAGATTGCGATCACGCCGTTGAATGCCCAACCCGGTGCTGGCATTGCCCTGAGGGTCGAGATCGACGATCAGAACTTTCTCGCCGATCGCCGCCAAAGCGGTCGCCAGATTGATGGCCGTTGTCGTTTTTCCGACTCCGCCCTTCTGATTTGCGATTGTGATGATCCGGTTTTTTGCGCCAAACATATTCCCGCTCGCCGATCACTGAACCTTGCGCGACAAATTTGCGATTTCGAGCACAACAGAATCCGGCTCGACCACACTTGGATGTTTTACCAGATCAAACTGATAGCGGCCAACGGCTTTATCGATCTCGCGCTGGTAATCCCGCCCTTTGTGGAAGAAGGCGATGGCGTTGCGCCCCTCTGCGACCATCCATGGCGCCGAATAATCGAGCAGCAGCGACAGATCGGCCAGAGCGCGAGCGGAAACAGCGTCGGCCTGGGCGATGGCTTTGCCGGCTTCCTCGATCCGAATCGGATGAACGGAACCGCGCGCGCCTGTTTCAGCCAGGGCGACACGCAGGAAGGCGGCCTTCTTGTTGTTGCTCTCGACCAGATGCACCCATCCATCCGAAAGCTCGGCTAGATAGATCGCGGTGATTACGCCTGGAAACCCGCCGCCGCTGCCAAGATCAACCCAGGTTTTCGGGCCGGGAGAAAGTTGTGCCAGCTGCAGGCTATCGACGATATGACGGCTCCAAAGGTCTTCGATGGTGGACGGTGCCACAAGATTGATCGACTTTGCCCACTTCTGAAACAGCCGCGCGAAATGCGCCAGCCGTTCATTCGTTTCACGTGAAACACGCAGTCCGTTCAACGCAGCAATAGGACTCGTTTTCATTGTGCACTGGCCTTTTCTTCGCGTTCTACGCGGTTCTGGCGCTTCAGCCATGCCAGGATCAACGAGGCGGCGGCCGGTGTCATCCCGTCGACCTTCATCACCTGTGCGAGATTGCGCGGCGCCTGCTGCTTCAACTTCAGCTTCAACTCATTCGAGAGGCCCGAGAGCGCATCAAAATCAAAGTCGTCGGGTATCAACAGATTCTCTTCGCGCCGCATACCGGCAATGTCCGCTGCTTGCCGGTCCATGTAGACCGCATAGGCCGCATCAATCTCCAGTGCCTCAACGACCGAAGGCGCGATGGTCGCCAGCTCCGGCCAGATTGCCACCAAGCCGGCGATCGATTGCTCTGGGTAAGACAGAACCTCGAACGCAGTGCGGCGTTGTCCGTCCTGATTGAGCTTGAGCCCGTGACGTGCACCTTCCGCAGGCGTCATTGACAGACCCTTGAGCAAGTGCCGTCCCTCGTCAAAGCGCCGGCTCCATTCAATGAAGCGATCGCGTCTAGCGTCCGAGACACAACCAAGCTCGATCGCCAGCGGCGTCAGCCGGGCATCGGCGTTATCGGCGCGCAACGAGAGCCGATACTCGGCCCGCGACGTAAACATGCGGTAGGGTTCGGTAATGCCGCGCGACGTTAGGTCGTCGATCATCACGCCGATATAGGAGTCGGTTCGGCTGAAGACGACGTCTTCGCGCCCGATCGCCGTCGCCGCGGCATTGAGACCCGCAACCAGACCCTGTGCCCCGGCCTCTTCGTAACCGGTCGTGCCGTTGATCTGCCCAGCGAGGAACAGTCCCGGCATCTTGCGGACCGCCAGCGTCGCGTTCAGTTCACGCGGATCGACATGATCATACTCGATCGCATAACCCGGCTGCAGGATCGTCACCGCTTCCAAGCCGGGGATCGTCTTGATGAAGGCCTCCTGGATGTCAGCCGGAAGCGATGTCGAGATGCCGTTCGGATAGATCGTGTCGTCATCAAGCCCTTCCGGCTCAAGGAAGATCTGATGGCCATCCCGTTCGCCGAAGCGCACGATCTTGTCCTCGATCGACGGGCAATAACGCGGACCCACACCTTCGATCTGACCCGAATACATCGCCGACTTGCCGATGTTGTCGGCAATGATCTTGTGGGTGGCATCCGTCGTGCGCGTCACGCCGCAGTCGATCTGGCGGTTCAGGATGCGGTCGGTCATGAAGGAGAAGGGGACCGGGTCTTCGTCCGGCCCTTGCCGACCGACGCGGTTCCAATCGATCGTTCGCCCATCGAGACGCGCTGGCGTTCCGGTCTTCAACCGACCGAGCCGCAGTCCATAGCGCAGCAACGTGCCCGACAAACCAACCGACGGTTCCTCGCCCACCCGTCCGGCCGGGATCTTCTGGTCGCCAATGTGGATGAGACCTTTCAGAAAGGTGCCGGTGGTGAGGACTATCGACGTCGCAGAGAAGCTGCGCCCGTCCTTCATCACGACGCCGCTGATCTTGCCATCGGCATCGATCAGATCGAAAGCATCGCCTTCGATCACCTGCAAATTCTCGATTGCCGCGATCTCGCGCTGCATCGCTTCGCGATAGAGCCGACGATCGGCCTGGGTCCGCGGGCCACGAACCGCTGGTCCCTTGCGACGGTTGAGCAACCGAAACTGGATTCCGGCGGCGTCAGCGACGCGTCCCATCAGCCCGTCCATCGCATCGATTTCGCGGACGAGGTGCCCCTTACCAAGGCCACCGATCGCCGGGTTGCAGGACATCACGCCAATCGTTGAGGCCTTGTGAGTAATCAGCGCCGTTTTCGCGCCGAGCCTTGCGGCCGCCGCCGCCGCTTCACAACCGGCATGTCCGCCGCCAATAACGATAACGTCAAACTGCATCATTGTTCGCTCTCCGGCGCAGTCATAACCGCGCGAATCGTTTCACGTGAAACACAACAAAAGACTCGCAAACGTTGTATCGTTGTTTCCACAGACTATTTTCCGATACAGAATTCGGAAAATATCACATCCAGAAGGTTCTCGACATCCACGCGACCGGTGATACGCCCCATCGCGTCTCCGGCCAAGCGCAACTGCTCCGCCCGGATATCGAGACCTTGATGATGGCCGGCCAAGCTCTCATCGAGGGCGCGCTGGGCCTGCCGTAGACAATCAACATGGCGCCGCCGTGACGGCAGCGACAGCGACGTCCGGCCACTCAGATCCGGGAGATGGCCCGCGATGGCATCCAACAATCGATCCATGCCTTCGCCGGTCCGGGTCGAAATCATGACGTCAGCGTCTCCGGTCATCCAAGCGCCGTCGACCCGGTCAAGCTTGGTGCCGACACGCAAGACGGGTGTATCGCCGGAAGCCACCCCGGAAAGAGTGTGGAAACCGGTTGGTGTTTCCGACAGCAGAAGGATCAGATCTGCACGCTCGATAACTTCTCGTGCGCGACGGATTCCTTCCTGTTCGACGATTTCGTCGGTCTCGCGCAAGCCCGCGGTGTCGTAAAGCTTGACTGAGAATCCGGCTAACGAAAGGTCGACAGACAACACATCGCGCGTGGTGCCGGCTATCTCCGTTACGATCGCGATGTCCCGTCGTGCCAGCACATTCAGCAAGCTGGACTTCCCGGCGTTCGGCTCACCGGCAATGACAATCTTCAATCCGTCGCGAATGATCTCTGCAATCGGCGCCTCGGCGATATGCGCGGCCAATTCTCCAGACAGGAGCGACATGTCCTGCCAGATCCGTTCGCTGACTGAACCCGGAATGTCATCCTCGTCGGCGAAATCGAGCTCCGCTTCGATCATGGCGCGGGCATGGGTCAATCGCCTTGCCCATTCCGCGTACACCTTAGACTGTCCGCCGCCCGAATGCTCGATCGCCAGCCGTCGCTGAATCTCGGTTTCGGCGGTGATCAGATCGGAAAGCCCCTCGACTTCGACCAGATCCAGCTTGCCGTTCTGGAAAGCGCGCCGCGAAAACTCACCCGCTTCCGCGTGCCGCAAACCCTCGAATGCTGCCAGCTCCTCGAGCAACGCGTGGACCGCCGCACGTCCACCGTGAATTTGCAGTTCACCGCAATCCTCGCCGGTAAACGAAGCCGGACCCTGAAAATAGAGCAACAGGCCGCTATCGATGATGTGACCGTTGCGAGACCGAATCGATCTCAGGGTGGCGGTGCGCGGGGCCGGAAGGGTGCCGCACAGAGCCCCAAGAACCAATCGCGTTTGCGGACCGCTGATGCGAACCACGGCGACGCCAGCGGGCAGGGCACCGCTGGATAGCGCATAGATCGTATCAACAGTTGCCATCGGCTCACCTGAAGGGACCGCTCGGAGCGGTCGGAGCGCTCATCGGTCAAGTTACTAGACATCGTCGAGTTCCGGACCGGATCGTTCAACTCCGCGGAGGAAGCTCACGCTAGGAGATACCGGCAGACCGAAAGGTCGCCGGAGCTTATGCCGAAGTCGCCGTGAAAGATCAAGGCTTCCCGCATAGTCGTGTTTCACAAGCGGACCTGTTTCACGTGAATCACCACGAAACGCGGTTAGCTCTGTCTGTATGTCCGTCTGATCGTTGCGGAAGCGAATCGGAACCAGTGCGAGGAATCTGGATAGCGGAAATGAAAAGGCCGGTCGATTGGATCGACCGGCCTTGTCATTAAGAGGGGTGCAACTTCGATCAGGTGTTCATCGAGTCGAAGAAGTCGCCGTTGTTCTTTGTCTGCTTCAGCTTGTCGATCAGGAACTCGATTGCATCGGTCGTTCCCATCGGAGCGAGAATCCGGCGAAGAACGAAGATCTTCTGCAGATCCTGGCGCGGCACCAGCAGGTCTTCCTTACGCGTGCCGGACTTGAGAATATCCATTGCCGGGAAGATGCGCTTATCGGCAACCTTGCGGTCGAGCACGATTTCCGAGTTACCGGTACCCTTGAACTCTTCGAAGATCACTTCGTCCATGCGGCTGCCGGTATCGATGAGGGCGGTCGCGATGATCGTCAGCGACCCACCTTCTTCGATGTTACGTGCGGCGCCGAAGAAGCGCTTCGGACGCTGAAGGGCGTTGGCGTCGACACCGCCGGTCAGGACCTTGCCGGATGACGGAACGACAGTGTTATAGGCGCGGCCAAGGCGGGTGATGGAGTCGAGCAGGATAACGACGTCGCGGCCATGCTCCACGAGGCGCTTGGCCTTCTCGATCACCATTTCCGCAACCTGGACGTGGCGCGTTGCCGGTTCGTCGAAGGTCGAGGAAACGACCTCACCCTTCACCGAGCGCTGCATGTCCGTCACTTCTTCCGGACGTTCGTCAATCAGCAGAACGATCAGATAACATTCTGGATGGTTGGCCGTGATCGAATGGGCGATGTTCTGCAACAGCACCGTCTTACCGGTGCGCGGCGGAGCGACGATCAGACCACGCTGGCCCTTGCCGAGCGGCGCCACCAGGTCGATGACTCGCGCCGAAAGATCCTTCGACGTCGGAACGTCGAGTTCCATCTTGAAGCGCTCGTTCGGATAGAGCGGCGTCAGGTTGTCGAAGTGAACCTTGTGACGGATCTTTTCCGGATCGTCGAAATTGATCGTGTTAACCTTGAGGAGCGCGAAGTAGCGCTCGCCTTCCTTCGGTCCGCGGATCGGGCCCTCAACCGTGTCGCCAGTCTTCAGGGAGAAACGGCGGATCTGGGAGGGAGAGATGTAGATGTCGTCAGGGCCGGGGAGGTAGTTCGCATTCGCCGAGCGGAGAAAGCCGAAACCGTCCTGCAGCACTTCAACGACGCCTTCACCGATGATCTCGATATCCTGGGCCGCGAGCATCTTGAGGATTGCAAACATCAGCTCCTGCTTGCGCATCGTGCTGGCGTTTTCCACCTCGAGCTCCTCGGCAAAGGCGAGCAGATCGGTCGGCGTCTTGTTCTTGAGTTCTTGTAGCTTCATTTCAGCCATGAAGGATCCATGTTTGGTATGGGTATGGAGAGACGGCGAGTTTTCGTCAGGGAGGAGCTGCGGCTGGAAGAGGCAGGCTCTTGTCTTTGTCACAAGCCATGAAGAGGAGATGGCAGAAAATAGCGATTCACGTGAAACGCCGCAAGGGGCTGTCGCAAATTAGCGACGACTATTGCAAGTGCAAATCGATTAAATTCAAAACGGCTTCACCACCACCATGATGACGATGAGGATCATCAACAGGGTCGGGGCCTCGTTCATCAGCCGCCAATAGCGGGCATTGTGCCTGTTTTCGTCGCGCTGGAAAGCACGGACGGCGCGGCTGAAACGCATGTGGATAACGGTCAAAAGCACGACGAACAACAGCTTGGCGTGCAACCAGCCGCCCTGGAACCCGTAGACGCTCCAGGCGAGATACAACCCCAGCACCCAGGAGATCATCATCGCCGGGTTCATGATGACCTTCAGAAGGCGCAACTCCATCATCTTGAAGGTTTCTGACTGCGCGGAGCCGGGCTCGGCGTCCGTGTGGTAGATGAACAGGCGCGGCATGTAGAGCAGGGCGGCCATCCACGACATCACCGCGATGACATGCAGCGCCTTGATCCACAGATAGAGATCATCGGGCTGCCAGACAAACAGACCCGCCAGCAAGGCCACGAAAGCACCAAGTGCGATCGCGGCCCTCAGCCGTGCTCTGTTGCCAGGTGCCTCATCCGTCTGCCGCTCGGCCATCATCGCGCTCCGCGAACGCGGTCAACGAGCGCGGTGACGTGGTCCGGATCAGCCTGCGGCGTTATGCCGTGGCCAAGGTTGAAGATCAGCGGACCCTGGCCAAGCGCGTCGAGGATGCGGTCGATACCTTCGTCCAAGGCCGTCCCACCGGCCACAACCCGCATCGGATCAAGATTGCCCTGCACGGGTCCGTCCTTCTGCAGTTCGCGGGCAAAGGACAGGGGAACGGTCCAGTCGAGACCGATCGCGTCTGCACCCGTCGCCTGCCGGTATCCCTTCAAGAGCTGCCCGGCGCCCTTGGCAAAGGCAATGATCCTGGCATTGGGTCTTTGCGCCCTGACCGAGGCGATGATGCGCTGCACCGGCTTGACGGCATAGCGTGCAAATTCCTCCTCGCCGAGAACACCCGCCCAGGAATCGAAGATCTGCACCGCATCGGCGCCGGCATCGATCTGCCGCACGAGATAATCTGCCGAGACATCCGCTAGCAAGGACAGCAGATGATCGAAGGCTTCCGGATTGCGATAGGCGAACAGGCGGGCAGGGGCCTGGTCCGGCGTTCCATGTCCGGCAATCATATAGGTCGCAACCGTCCAGGGAGCCCCACAGAAGCCGAGCAGCGTCGTTTCGGCTGGAAGTTCAGCACGCAACCGCGACACCGTCTCAAAGACCGGCTGGAGGTGCTCTGCGATACCCTCAGGCTTCAGGGACAGGATACCGTCAACATCAATCGGATCCATCCGCGGTCCATGTCCTTCCTCGAAGCGAACATTGCGCTTCAGAGCGTCGGGAATGACCAGGATATCGGAGAACAGGATGGCAGCATCGAAAGCGTAACGTCGGATCGGCTGAAGCGTCACTTCCACAGCCAGTTCGGGAGTGTAGCAGAGGTCGAGAAAACTGCCCGCCTGAGTCCTGGTCGCCCGATACTCCGGGAGATAACGACCAGCCTGGCGCATGAGCCAGATGGGAGGAGGCGACACCGTCTTCCCGGCCAAAACCTCCAGAACCTTTCTGCGCGTTTCGGTCACGGATTGTCTCTCCCAATTTAAAATCAAAGATATTTAGAAGGTTTCTATTTCTTAGAGTCGGTGGGTATCAAGGATTAAAACAACCCACGCACTTGTCCACGAAGCCTGAACGAACCGCCCGCGAACGGGAGACGAGAGACACTGTTTGAACAAGCAGCGTGGAAGGACGACGAAACGCTTTTTGAATCAGCGTATTATAGAAAGTCAAAATTTCCGGTCGCCTGTGGATAGCCGGTCGATAAGCGTGACACTTTGTCATCACCGCGAGTCTTTTCCACATTTGCCACGGAGTGATTTCCGCGCTTGCGCCAATTGTGAATAAGTCGCCTGTTTTCCACTTGCCTGGATCCGTGCCCCGTCGTTAGCTGTCGTTCATCCCGGTTTATCAACAGCACCCGGAGAATTGCGTGGAGAACAAGAAAAACTACTTCCACCTTCACCTGATTTCGGACTCGACCGGCGAGACTCTGATTGCCGCCGGCCGTGCTGCCGCCGCACAATTTCAGACGTCTCATGCGTTGGAGCACGTCTATCCGTTGATTCGGAATCGCAAACAGTTGCTGCAGGTCCTCGACGCAATCGACGGCGCACCTGGTATCGTTCTCTATACGATCGTCGACCGGGAACTGGCCGACGTGATCGATCAGCGTTGCCGCGAGATGGGCGTTCCGTGTGTCTCGGTTCTTGATCCGATCATCGATCTCTTTCAGTCCTATCTCGGCTCGCCGTCACGCCGCCGCTCCGGCGCGCAGCATGTGATGGACGCGGAGTATTTTGCCCGTATCGATGCGCTCAATTTCACCATGGACCATGATGACGGGCAGCTGCCTGCCGACTTCAATGACGCGGATGTCGTTCTCATCGGCATCAGCAGAACGTCGAAGACACCCACCAGCATCTATCTTGCAAACCGCGGCATCAAGACGGCGAACATCCCGATCGTGCCGGGCGTGCCGCTTCCCGATAAATTGATGGTGGCGACAAAGCCGCTGGTCGTCGGTCTGATCGCAACGGCCGAGCGTATCTCCCAGGTCCGCCAGCACCGGGTGCTTGGAACCACGCAAGGCTATCAGGGCGAACAATACACCGACAGGGCCGCCATCACCGAGGAGCTGAAATATGCCCGGGCGATCTGCGCGCGCAACAATTGGCCGGTTATCGACGTCACCCGGCGATCGATCGAGGAAACCGCGGCGGCGATCGTTGCCCTGCGCCCGCGTCTGCGCTAGAGCGGAATCGAACAATTCAGGAACTTCAAGATGACAACCTCGCTCGTTCTGGCGTCCGCCAGCCCGTTCCGTCGGGCGCTCCTGGAAAATGCCGGCCTCGTCTTTGAAGCCCAGGCCGCCCGGATCGATGAACGCGGATTGGAGAAGCCGCTGGAGGACGCCGGGGCGGCGCCCGAGGACGTGGCGCTGGCGCTTGCCGAGGCAAAGGCTTTCGATGTTGCCCGACATTTCGGCGATGCCCTGGTCATCGGCTCGGACCAGACCATGTCGCTTGGTTCGCGTGTCTACCATAAGCCGCAGAACATGGTGGAGGCTGCCGAGCATTTGCTGTCGCTCTCCGGCAAGACCCATCGTCTCAATAGTGCGATCGTGCTTTTGCGCGGCGGCGAGATTGTCTGGCGACATGTCTCGTCGGCTCATATGACGGTGCGGCCGCTGACGGCAGCGTTTGTCGACCGGCATCTGCAGCGGGTTGGAGAAAAGGCGCTTTCGAGTGTCGGCGCCTATCAGCTTGAAGGCGAGGGGATCCAGCTGTTCGAAAAGATCGAGGGTGACTACTTCACTATCCTCGGCCTTCCGATGCTGCCGCTGCTCGCCAAACTTCGTGAACTGGGAACGATCGATGCGTGATTCACGTGAAACATTTGTTAACCACGCCTTCGTCACCGGCTATCCGATCAAGCATTCCCGGTCGCCGTTGATCCACGGCTACTGGCTGAAACAGCTCGGCCTGCCTGGTAGCTATCGCGCCCACGAGGTGAAGCCGGAAGAGTTCGAAACCTTCATCGCCAAGTTGAGGGACGGTACCGCCGGATTTTGCGGTGGCAATGTCACGATCCCGCACAAGGAACTCGCCTGTCGCCTGGCTGACAGGCCGGACGAACTCAGCCAAGAGCTCGGCGCCGCCAACACGCTCTGGCTTCAGGACGGCAAGGTCCACGCCACCAATACCGACGGCCGCGGCTTCGTCGCCAATCTTGACGAGCGGGCCGAGGGCTGGGAGCGCGCGTCGACCGCCGTGGTTCTGGGCGCCGGCGGCGCCAGCCGCGCCGTGATCCAGGCTGTTCGCGACCGGGGCATCAAGACGATCCATGTCGTCAATCGCACGGTCGAACGGGCACAGGAACTCGCCGACCGCTTTGGCTCCGCCATCAAGGCGCACCCGATGGGCGCGCTTCAGGAGGTCATGACCGGCGCTGGCCTCTTCATCAACACCACTTCGCTCGGCATGGATGGAAACGAGGCGCCGGTGATCGACTTCGGCGTCATGGCGGCGGACGCTGTCGTCACCGATATCGTCTATGTTCCGCTGAAGACGCCGATCCTTGCTCAGGCCGAAGCACAAGGCTTCACCATTGTCGACGGCCTTGGCATGCTCTTGCATCAGGCCGCACCTGGTTTCGAACTGTGGTTCGGCTGTCGGCCGACCGTCGATGCAGCACTCCGACAGCTCATTATTGATGACATGGACAAGCACTGATGATCGTTGTCGGACTGACGGGATCGATTGGCATGGGTAAGTCGACGACGGCCCAGATGTTTCGCGACTTCGGCGTGCTGGTGAACGATGCCGATGAGGTCGTCCATGAACTTTATCGCGGCGAAGCGGTCGCACCGGTCGAAGCCGCTTTCCCGGGAACGACGAAGGACGGAACGGTCGATCGGGCCGAATTGTCGCGCCAGCTCATGGCAGCGCCGCAGCGGCTGCCGGAACTCGAGGCGATCGTGCATCCGCTGGTGCGTGAGAAAGAAAAAGAATTCCTGTCGCGAAGTGCCGATGCGGGCGCCGCCTTCGTCGTTCTCGATATCCCGTTGCTGTTTGAAACCGGAGCGGAAAAACGGGTGGATCGTATCGCGGTCGTGACCTGTTCGCCCGAACTCCAGCGCGAGCGGGTGCTGAAACGCCCAGGAATGACGGAGGAAAAGTTCGCAATGATCCTTGCGCGGCAGGTCCCCGACAGCGAGAAGCGTAAACGCGCCGACTACATCATCGATACCAGCGACAGTTTCGACGTCACCCGCGCCCAGGTGAAGGCGATCGTCGGCCAACTGGCGGCAAGCAAGGGAGACGCGGATGCGTGAGATCATCTTCGATACGGAAACGACGGGCCTCGACAATCGCGAGGACCGGGTGATCGAAATCGGCGGCGTCGAGCTCGAAAACCAGTTTCCGACCGGACGCACCCTGCACATCTTCATCAATCCCGGCAATCGCAAGGTTCATCCGGATGCGCTCGCCATCCACGGGATCACCGATGAATTCCTGAAGGACAAGCCGCCCTTTGCCGACGTCGTCGACCAGATCCTCGATTTCTTCGGCGATGCGCGCTGGGTTGCGCACAACGCCACCTTCGACATGGGCTTTGTCAATGCCGAGTTCGCACGGCTCGGCCTGCCACCGATTGCCATCGACCGGGTAACGGATACGCTGGCGCTTGCGCGCCGCAAGCATCCGATGGGGCCAAATTCGCTGGATGCGCTCTGCCGTCGTTACGGCATCGACAATTCCCATCGTGCAAAGCACGGCGCTCTTCTCGACTCCGAGCTTCTCGCCGAAGTCTATATCGAGATGATCGGTGGCCGTCAGGCGGCCCTGGGTCTGGTCGCGAGCAAATCGACTGGCCAGGCCATTGAACTCGACGATGCGCCGATCACAATCGGACAGCGTCCGCGCCCGTTGCCGAACCGGCTTTCGCAGGACGATCTTGCAGCCCACGCGGCGCTGATTTCGAAGATCGGCGGCAAGGCGATCTGGGCGAAGTACGAGCCGCAGGAATAAAAAAAGCCCGGCAACCGCCAGGCTTTCTAATTCAGCCGTCCTGAAACTTGATCAGTTGGCCGTCTCGTTGGCGACCTGAGCGCGGACCTTCTCTTCGGCCATGCGCTGGGCGAACATCTGCGCGAAATCGATGGGGTCGATCATCAGCGGCGGGAAGCCGCCATTGCGGGTCGCGTCGGCAACGATCTGGCGCGCGAAGGGGAACAGCAGGCGCGGGCACTCGATGAAGAGCAGCGGCAGCATGTGCTCCTGCGGGAAGCCGGCAACGCGGAAGACGCCGCCATAGGCGAGCTCGACGTTGAACAGGACGCGGTCACCGTCCTTTGCCTCGGCGTTCAGCGAAAGAACGACGTCGAAATCGTTCTCTGCGAGCGGGTTGGCGTTGACGTTGACATTGATGTTGATCGACGGCGCCTTGTCACGGGCCTGGAGCGAACGCGGGGCACCCGGATTCTCGAAGGAAAGGTCCTTGATATACTGGGCGAGGATGTTCAGCGTCGGGCTCTGCGCACTGCCGTTGCCGTTGGATGCGGTATCAGTCGTCATAAGGGTTTCCTCGACATAATTCGGTGAGGCCATCTAGCATTTCGGCCTAGGCCTTACAACCCTGAGGGTCCGGCGCTTGCGGCCGGGGTCTCGGCTTTTGAATTCAGAGGTCGACGCAGCAATTATGCCGCGGAATCTGGGCGACAGAACGATCCCCGCGCAATCCTGCAGATGCCTTCTTGCTAGGGCCGATGACGGTCATCGGCAGGCGGGGTTTCATCGTCTTCTGTCCGCGAGAATTCGCCCTCTTCAAGATCGATCACGCGCGGCGAGGGCCGGGCTTCGCGTGTCGTGTTTCCATCGTGCCAGCTTGCTCCTGCGGATGCCGCGGTCACGACCGTCATCCGATTGCGTAGATAAAGTGCAACGGCATTGCGCACGAACGGCAGGAACAAGGCGAGGCCGATCACGTCGCTGATGAAACCCGGTACCACGAGCAGGATCGCCGCGACGAACAACAAGGCGCCGCCAAGGACCTCGCGTCCCGGGTCGCTACCGGTTCTGGCAGCCTCCTGGACACGCCGCATGACGGCAAATCCCTGGATACGGAGCAGGATCACGCCGAAAAATGCGCTTGCCAGCACCAGCAGCAAGGTCATCATCAGGCCGATCTCGCGCCCGACGATGACGAAGCCGGCGATCTCGGCCAGCGGCAATCCGAGGATGACGAGAGGGAGAAAAAGTGAACGCATCGATATTGCCTAAAATGAAACCTCTTGCCGCATCCCGCTCTAAGGGTGCGACAACGCCATTTGAATGATCTATCTTGGCGGACTATATGGAATAGTTACCAGATATTCTAACAGCGGTTCCGGGTGGAAATGGGCTCCTTCGACTTCATCACGTTTTTTTTCCTGATCGCCGCGGTGGTCATTTTCCTGCAATTGCGCAGCGTCTTGGGCCGGCGGACAGGCAGCGAGCGACCGCCGTTCGATCCTTATTCGCCGCGCGACATGAGCCAAGGGCCTGAAAACGGCGACAAGGGCAAGGTCGTGCAGTTGCCGCGGCGGGAAAGTGTTGAAGACGAAGCGAACCGCTACGAAGCGATCGATGCCTTTGCCAAGGCTGGCACGACGCTGAACACCCAGCTTCGGGGCTTGAGCGATGCCGATCCGAGCTTTGATCCCAAGGAATTCGTCAACGGTGCCAAGATGGCTTACGAGATGATCGTCATGGCGTTTGCCGACGGCGATCGCAAGACGCTCAAGAACCTGCTTTCCCGCGAGGTTTACGAGGGCTTCGATGCGGCGATTACTGATCGCGAGCGCAAGGGAGAGGTGGTCAAGTCCACCTTTGTCGGTATCGACAAGGCCGATATCATCCACGCCGAGGTCAAGGACAGCGAAGAAAACATCACGGTGCGCATCGTCAGCCAGCTGATCTCCGCAACCTATGACAAGCAGGGCGGCCTGGTGGACGGCGATGCCGAGTCCGTCGCCGAGGTCAACGACCTCTGGACCTTTGCGCGCGACATTCGCTCGCGGGATCCGAACTGGAAGCTGATCGCGACCGAATCCGAAAATTGAACGGACGTGGCGACGATGTCCTTCCGACTTGAGCACGTCAGTTTTGCCGATCTCCCGGGCTGGCTGGACGATGACCCAACCGCGGTGATCGAGGCGATGCGCCGCTGTCATAGCCATGTTTCGACGGTGAAAGCCTATCGGACGGGTTCGCTCGGCATTTCGGTCGACGATCTGATGCCGGCCTTCTCCGCATCGCCGGTGCCCGTGGCTGCACCCGAGGCGGCGCGGGCCTTCTTCGAAAGCCAGTTCGTGCCGTTCCTGATCAGACCCGATGCCGGTCCCGGATTTGTCACCGCCTTCTATGAGCCGGAAATCGAGGTCCGCGCCGAACCGGACGAGATTTTTCGGTATCCGCTTTACCGCCGCCCCGAAGACCTCGTCGACATCGACGATAGCAATCGGCCAAGCGGCATGGATCCCTATTTTGCCTTCGGCCTTTCCCGCGACGGGCAGATCAGCGAGTATCCGGATCGCCCGGCGATCGAAAAGGGCCTTCTTGCCGGGCGCGGCCTGGAGATCGCCTACGCCAAATCGAAGATCGATGTCTTTTTCGTTCATGTGCAGGGCGCGGCCCGGCTCGTCTATCCCGACGGTTCACGCCGTCGCGTGACCTATGCAGCCAAGACCGGCCACTATTTTTCGCCGATCGGCAAGCTTTTGATCGAACGAGGTAAGATCGACGCGGAAACGGTGTCGATGATGAGCATCCGCGCCTGGCTTGAAGCCCATCCGGACGAGGTCGACGAGGTGTTTTGGCACAACCGGTCCTTCATCTTCTTTCGCGAGGCCGCCGTCGAAGACGAGCGCCTGGGCCCGGTTGCTGCCGCAAAAGTCTCTCTCGAACCCGGTCGGGCGCTGGCCGTGGATCGTCTGATCCACACCTTCGGCGTGCCTTTCTATATCGCCAGTGAGAGTCTGACGCGTCTTGATCAGGGAAAACCGTTCCGCCGGCTGATGCTGGCGCTCGACACCGGCTCGGCGATCGTCGGCCCGGCGCGCGGCGACATCTTTACCGGCTCCGGCTTCGAGGCGGGCGAGTTGGCAGGAGCGGTCCGCAACACTGCCGATTTCTATGTGTTCGTTCCAAGAGCCGCTGCGGCACGCTACGGCCATGCCTAAGGACAAGAAGCTTTCGGCCGAAGATCGAATTCTCTGGGGGAAGGTTGCGCGCTCGGCGCGACCGATGCCCGGCCGGCTCGGCGAACTCGAGGATCTGTTGGCTCTCGACGAACAGCCGAAGGCAGAGGACGAGGCCAGGGCCTCGCCACAGCAGAAGCAGCCGCCGGCAGCTGCCGAGCCACAGGGCATAGCGCTCACGAAAAAGCCGGGCGCAAAGGTGCATCACCCGCTGGAACGGCCGGTCAAGCGCAAGCTTGCCAAGGGCCATCTCACGCTCGAGGCCCGTCTCGATCTGCACGGCATGATCCAGAGCGAAGCGCATGGCCTGCTCCTGCAGTTTCTTCTCCGGGCGCACGAGCGGGGACTGCGGCACGTGCTGGTGATCACCGGCAAGGGAACCTCGTTCGGCAGCGACGGTGCGCTGAAGCGAGCGGTGCCGCTCTGGTTTTCGTTGCCGGAGTTTCGACCGTTGATCTCATCCTACGAGCCGGCAGCGCGCAATCATGGCGGCGAGGGCGCCCTCTATGTCCGTCTGGCACGGTTGCGAGGAAGTGCCCTATGACGCCCTTCGGGCAGGCGCTGCGGGAGCTGCGACGCCGGAAGGGCGTGTCGCAGAAGCAGATGGCGGCGGCAATCGGTGTGTCGGCGGCCTATCTTTCCGCACTGGAACACGGAAAGCGCGGCGCGCCGAGTTTCGACTTTCTCCAGCGCGTCACCGGCTACTTCAACGTGATCTGGGACGAGGCGGAGGAACTGTTCCGCATCGCCCATGTGTCCAGCCCGAAAGTCGTGCTCGACACCTCGGGCCTGACGCCTGCGCACACGGCATTTGCCAACCGGCTCAGCGAGCAAATTCGCGGTTTGTCGCCACAGACGATCCGCGCCCTGGAAGATGTTTTGGAAAAAGCCACATTTCCTGATAATGACAGGGGATGAATGCTGTTTCCGGCCGCTGCCCGGCGGTCCGGGATTTGGAACCGTGGACAAATTTTCTATAGTCCACGAGGCGTCCGAGACGTGATTCGCAACGAATCACCGCGTCCGAACAACCTGGAAAGACCCGTAGCTGAATGACCGATACTCCTGAGACCGAAACCGGCGCCAGCGCCGAATATGGTGCCGATTCCATCAAGGTGTTGAAGGGCCTGGATGCCGTGCGCAAGCGGCCGGGCATGTATATCGGCGACACCGACGACGGGTCTGGTCTGCACCACATGGTGTATGAAGTCGTCGACAACGCGATCGACGAGGCACTTGCCGGTCATGCCGACATCGTCACGGTGACGCTCAACCCGGATGGGTCCGTAACCGTGACCGACAACGGCCGCGGTATCCCGACCGACATTCACAAGGAAGAGGGCGTTTCGGCGGCGGAGGTCATCATGACCCAGCTGCACGCCGGCGGTAAGTTCGACCAGAACTCCTACAAGGTTTCGGGCGGTCTGCATGGCGTTGGCGTGTCGGTCGTCAATGCGCTTTCGGTTTCCTTGAAGCTGAAGATCCGCCGCGCCGGCAAGGTTCACGAGATGAGCTTCACCCACGGTGTTGCTGACGGCTCTCTCGCAGTTACCGGTGACGCCGGCGATGCGACCGGGACCGAGGTGACGTTCCTGCCGAGCAGCGAGACCTTCACCAAGACCGAGTTCGACTACAACACGCTCGAGCACCGCTTGCGCGAACTCGCGTTCCTGAATTCAGGCGTTCATATCATCCTCACCGACAAGCGCCATTCGGACATCCGCCAGGACGAGATGATGTATGAGGGCGGCCTGGAGGCCTACGTCGCCTATCTCGACCGCGCGAAGAAGCCGCTGGTGCACAAGCCGGTATCGATCCGCGGCGAGAAGGACGGCATCACCGTCGAAGTGGCGATGTGGTGGAACGACAGCTACCACGAAAACGTGCTCTGCTTTACCAACAACATCCCGCAGCGCGACGGCGGCACGCATATGGCGGGCTTCCGCGGCGCGTTGACCCGGCAGGTCACGTCCTATGCCGATACGTCCGGCATTACGAAGAGAGAGAAGGTCACGCTCCAGGGTGAAGACTGCCGCGAAGGCCTGACGGCCGTGCTCTCGGTCAAGGTTCCGGACCCGAAGTTCTCGTCGCAGACGAAGGACAAGCTCGTTTCCTCTGAAGTCCGTCCTGTTGTCGAAAGCCTCGTCAACGAGGCGCTCAGCACCTGGTTTGAAGAGCATCCGACCGAAGCCAAGATCTTGGTTGGTAAGGTGGTCGAAGCGGCTGCCGCGCGCGAAGCCGCTCGCAAGGCGCGCGAACTGACCCGCCGCAAGGGCGCACTCGATATCTCGTCGCTGCCCGGCAAGCTTGCCGACTGCTCGGAGCGCGATCCGGCCAAGTCCGAAGTCTTCCTGGTGGAAGGTGACTCGGCAGGCGGGTCGGCCAAGCAGGGCCGCTCACGCGAAAATCAGGCGATCCTGCCGCTGCGCGGCAAGATCCTGAACGTAGAGCGCGCCCGTTTCGACAAGATGCTGTCGAGCCAGGAAATCGGCACGCTGATCACCGCACTTGGCACGTCGATCGGCAAGGACGAGTTCAACGCCGATAAGCTGCGTTACCATAAGATCATCATCATGACGGACGCCGACGTCGACGGCGCCCATATCCGCACCCTGCTGCTCACCTTCTTCTTCCGCCAGATGCCGGAACTGATCGAGCGCGGCCATATCTATATTGCCCAGCCGCCACTCTATAAGGTCACGCGCGGCAAGTCGGCGCAGTACCTGAAAAACGAGCAGGCGCTGGAAGACTATCTGATCTCGATGGGCCTCGAGGAAGCGACGCTGGAGCTTGAATCCGGCGAAGTCCGCGCCGGCCAGGATCTGCGCGAGGTCATCAACGACGCGCTCCGCCTGCGCAATCTCATGAACGGGCTTCACTCACGCTACAACCGCGCAATCGTCGAACAGGCAGCCATTGCCGGTGCTCTGAACGTCGAACTTAACGGCCAGCGCGACGAGTATGAGAAGACCGCTGCGGAGATCGCCCGCCGTCTCGACGTGATTGCCGAGGAGACCGAGCGTGGCTGGGTCGGTACGGTGACGACCGAAGGCGGCTTGCGGTTCGAACGCATGGTCCGCGGCGTCAAGGAAGTCGCCGTGCTCGACATGGCGCTGATCGGTTCGTCCGATGCGCGCTACATCGACCAGTTGGCGTCAAAGCTCAAGGAAGTCTATGCAGCACCGCCGGTGCTGCGCCGCCGTGACGGCACGCAGGAGGTCAGCGGACCGCGTGCGCTTCTCGATGCGATCTTTGCCGCTGGCCGCAAGGGTCTGTCGATGCAGCGCTACAAGGGCCTTGGCGAAATGAATGCCGAGCAGCTCTGGGAAACGACCCTCGATCCGAACGTCCGCTCGCTGCTGCAGGTCCGGGTTACTGACGCCACGGATGCCGATGGCCTGTTCTCCCGCTTGATGGGCGATGAGGTCGAGCCGCGGCGCGACTTCATCCAGGAGAACGCGCTGAGCGTTGCCAACCTCGACATCTGATCAAGGTCTGAGAGAGACAATTGAAAATCCCGGCTCAAAGGCCGGGATTTTTTGTTTGCGTTCATTCGCCCTTGAACTGACCTTCGAAGGCAAACTCGCTGACCGGCTTGCGCTGGCTCGGGATTTCGCGTGCGCGCAAATCATCCGGCAGTGTCGAAGGATCGGCGAGCTTGCCGATCGCAACGGCGGCCTCGACGCGGTGATACTCGGGGACGTTCAGCACCTGCATGGCCTTGTCGCGATCGATGCCTGCCATGCCGTGGGTGTGCCAGCCGGAAAGGGAAGCCTGCAGCGCAAGGCTGTACCAGGCCGAACCCGTGTCGAAGGCGTGGGTATAGGCCGGTCGCATTTCGCCGCTCTGTGCCTGGTTGTGCGTCCGGGATATGACGATAAGCAGTGCGGCGGCATTCTTCGCCCAGCGCTGGTTGCTTTCGTCAAGAATGTCGAGCAGCGTAGCGAAGTGATCCGTGCCACGACGGGCGTAGACAAATCGCCAGGGCTGCCGGTTGCTCGCCGACGGCGCCCACCGCGCGGCCTCGAAGAAGGAGAGCAACATCTCCTCCTTGATCTCCTCGTTGGTAAAGGCGCGGGGTGACCAACGCTCCACAAACATATCGTCGATCGGATAGTCGGTCTTTCTGTTGTCGGTTGCTGCCATGGACAGGCCTCTTCTGGTGTCGATAATCCTTTGGGGACCTTCGGCGCCGGGGCGGTCACCGACCCGAACCTCACGCTATGGTCCGATTCGCTTGCGACGCTACATGAGGTCCGATGCCGATGAAACCGGGTTTGGCCCACGCAACGGTCAAGCAACCGGCATGCTGGGTCCGGTCTCACGAAAGTGAAGAAATGGCGCACGGGGTCATTGCTGTTTCTCGGAAAAAAGTTGTATAAGTTCTGTAGCTTTTGAGAGAGGACGGATCATGTCGTTTAAAGACCCATCATTGTTTCGCCAGGCGGCCCTCGTCGGTGGCGAGTGGATCGAGGCGGACGCAGCAAACGCGATCGAAGTGAACAACCCCGCGACGGGCGAGATCATCGGTCGGGTGCCGAAGCTCGGCGCCAAGGAAACCAAGGCGGCGATCGAGGCAGCGCGCCTGGCCCAGAAGGCCTGGGCGGCCCGCACCGCCAAGGATCGCGCCGGGATCTTGCGCAAATGGTTCGAGCTGATGATCGAGAACAAGGAGGATCTCGGCCGCATCCTGACGCTCGAGCAGGGCAAGCCGCTGGCGGAAGCAACAGGCGAAATCGTCTATGGTGCAAGCTTCGTCGAATGGTTCGCCGAAGAGGCCCGTCGTCTCTATGGCGACCTGATCCCGGGCCACCAGCCCGACAAGCGCATCCTTGTGATGAAGCAGCCGATCGGTGTCGTTGCGGCGATCACGCCGTGGAACTTTCCGAACGCGATGATCACCCGCAAGGCCGGCCCGGCTTTTGCTGCCGGCTGCGCCATGGTCCTGAAGCCGGCCGCCCAGACGCCGTTCTCGGCGATCGCCATTGCGATCCTTGCCGAGCGTGCCGGCCTGCCCAAGGGCCTCTTCAGCGTCATCACCGGCTCTGCCCGCGAGATCGGCGCCGAAATGACCTCCAACCCCGTGGTGCGCAAGCTGACCTTCACCGGCTCGACCGAAGTGGGGGCCGAGCTCTATCGCCAGAGTGCGGCCACCATCAAGAAACTCGGCCTCGAGCTCGGCGGCAATGCGCCGTTCATTGTCTTTGACGACGCCGATCTCGATGCGGCGGTCGAAGGCGCGCTGATCGCCAAGTTCCGCAACAACGGCCAGACCTGCGTCTGCGCCAACCGCATCTATGTGCAGGACAAGGTCTATGACGCCTTTGCCGACAAGCTCGCCAAGGCGGTGGCCAAGCTGAAGATCGGCAACGGCGTCGACGAGGGCGTCATACTCGGCCCGCTGATCGACAAGGCGGCGCTCGACAAGGTCGAAGAGCACATTGCCGATGCGACGTCCAAGGGCGCGCGCGTCATCCAGGGTGGCAAGCGCCACGCGCTCGGCGGCACCTTCTACGAGGCGACGGTTCTGGCCGATGTCACGCAGGCGATGGCGGTCGCGCGCGAAGAAACCTTCGGACCGGTGGCGCCGCTCTTCCGCTTCACCGACGAAGCGGACGTCGTCGCCCAGGCCAACGACACCGAATTCGGTCTCGCCTCCTACTTCTACGCCAAGGATCTCGCGCGGGTGTTCCGGGTGGCCGAAGCGCTGGAATACGGCATGGTCGGCGTCAACACCGGGCTGATCTCGACGGCGGAAGCGCCGTTCGGCGGCGTCAAGCTCTCCGGCCTCGGCCGCGAAGGCTCGCGCTACGGCATCGAGGAGTTCACCGAGATCAAATACGTCTGCCTCGGCGGCGTTGCGTAAAACAGGCGAAAATCCAACTTGCAGAAAACCGGCCAAAATT
Source organism: Ensifer sp. MJa1 (assembly GCF_037026475.1). Taxonomy (NCBI): domain Bacteria; kingdom Pseudomonadati; phylum Pseudomonadota; class Alphaproteobacteria; order Hyphomicrobiales; family Rhizobiaceae; genus Ensifer; species Ensifer sp. MJa1. The sequence goes on from NZ_JAKUMO010000008.1 coordinate 211,045, forward strand.
TTGGCCGGTTTTCTTTTGCCAGCAAGCCGTTAGTGTTTGCAGTTGAGACTAATTATGGCGACGAGCGTTGCCCTCACCCTAGCCCTCTCTCTACAAGCAAGGAGAGGGGACCTGCGATCGTGCGGCATCGTCCTTCTCCTCGTCCTTGACGGGGAGCGGGTGCAGGTGGATGAGGGGCGGTAGGGTCTCCACGCGACGTTTAAGGAGAGTAGGCATGCCGGCACCCGTGAACCTTTTCAAGGCAGCTCTGCGCGAAAACCGCTTCCAGCTTGGGCTCTGGGTGGCGCTCGCCAGCCCTTACGCGGCTGAAGTCGTGTCGGGCAGCGGCTATGATTGGCTGCTGATCGACGGGGAGCATGCGCCCAATGACATTCCGCTGCTGGCGGCACAGTTTCGCGCCGTTGCGGCATCGGCGAGCCATGCGATGGTGCGTTTGCCGGTTGGCGATACGGTGCTCATCAAGCAGATCCTTGATACCGGCGTGCAGACGCTTCTGATTCCGATGGTCGAAAGCGTCGAGCAGGCGCAGCAGCTGGTGCGCGCCACCCGCTATCCGCCCCACGGCGTTCGTGGGGTTGGCGCAGGACTTGGCCGTGCCTCGCAGTTTGGCCGCATCGCTGACTATCTTCAGACAGCCGGCGAAGAAATCTGCCTGATCCTGCAGATCGAAAGCCGGGCGGGGCTTGACGCGCTCGACGAGATCGCCGCGCTCGATGGTGTCGACGGCCTCTTCATCGGCCCGTCGGACCTGGCGGCCGACATGGGCTACCTCGGCCAGCCCGGCCACCCGGATGTCCGCGCGGCCATCGCCGACGCCTTTGCCCGCATCAGGAAGGCCGGCAAGGCAAGCGGTATCATGACGCTCGATCTCGAACAGGCCCGAGACTATCGCGCGCTCGGTGCCGATTTCATGGCAATCGGCACCGACGTCACGTCGCTGGTGCGTGCGACGACGGCGCTGCGGCAGGATTTCCTCGGCCAGGCAGCGCCGACTCTAAAGAAGACTGAATCCGGCTACTGATCGGCGATCGCCATCAGCTTGGGCATCGGCACCCCCGGGCTCCAGCGCTGGAGCCCACGGATTCGACGCTCGATCTTTTCCTGATGGTGGTTGGCGATATCGCTAATGCGGTGATTGAGGAACGGGTTGCGGAACCGCTCCAGCGTCGCGGCGACATAGTCGGCCGCCTCGCTTTCAAGATGTCTTGCCGAAAAGGCGGGCAGGACTTCGGTACGGTAGATGGCGTCGAGTCGGGCCGCGACGGTGGCATCGGCGAGTATCTCGCGAACAGTCTCGTCACCGTCGCGCCCTTGCTTGAGCCAGATATCCGCAAGCACCGTGTGGCCGAGATTGAGGATATGCAGCTTCAGCTTCTCATGGGGCGTCAGGTCGTCGACGAGTTTCACCGACGGGTGGAGGCAGGGGAGCTGCAGACCGGGCTGGTTTTCGATTGCCCAGAGGGCATAGGGTTCGGCAATCGCGCCGGCGGGCTCCAGCGGTTCGGAGACGATGCGGTCTACCAGCGTGTTTGCCCAGACGACCGCCTCGTCCAGCCAGCGGGCATAAGCGGCGTCTTCGATGCGCTCGGCCGCGAGCCGCAGCATCAGCGCCTTCAGCACATCGCCGTTACGTGAAACGAGCTCGCAGGGAAGGATCGTCAGCGGCCGTCGGCTGATATTGAAGCGCGCCTTTAGCAGGAGCAGAAGTTTGCCCGGGAAGGAACGCGGGATCTCGGTTGCCCGGTCGTCCCCGCCGATCTGGTAGCCCGTATCGCCGGTATTCGAGATCAGGATTTCGGCCTCATCGGCAATAACCTGCTGGACCTCGTTCCAGTTTTCGCTGGTCGAAAGCGCCCGTGTTACGCTGGTCACACGTTCTGTCCGGTCAATTCGCGCGCCGTGGAGGAGGCCACGGATGACGATCGGAAAGCCCTCGGGTCTGGTGAGCGCTGCAAGTCGTCCCGAGCGCTCCTTCGACCCGGTTGTCTGCACCACCGTGATCGGTCCCGGTGCCGCTCCCGTCTTCAGCGCCTCGCTGATGAAGAGATCGGCATGCGCCTGCAGAAAGCGGCTCGTCCCGAATTGCACGATCGGCGTCGGCATGCGTTCGCTCCGATAACTGGCTATGGAATGGATTGAAGAAGGGTCTCGCGCGCGGACTGGAGATGCCGGCGGCAGGCCTGTTCGGCCCTTGCCGGATCGTGCGAGCGCAATGCCTCGATATAGGCGAGATGTTCTTCGAGCGCCCGGGCGTTGCGCTGCCGGGCATTCGTCTTGTTCCACTGGTAGTGATAGTGGAAGACGATGGCGATGATGTCGTAGAAGTCGACGATGAAGCGGTTGCTTGATGCCTTGTGCACCAGGAGATGGAACTGTTCGTCGAGTTCGGAAAATTCCCGGTAGCGCTTGTCGATGTCGGCCAGGATCTCCCGGTGTAGCGCCTCGATCTTTGTCAGTTCGTCCCAGGCCGGGTGGTCGTCCGGAAGAGCGACGAAACGTGCGGCCGAGCGCAGCTCGAACATTTCGCGCACTTCCGTCAACTCCAATGCGAATTCGCGCGTGAAGCCTTTGAGGATCCAGTGGCTGTTCGGCCGCTTCTCGATCAGGCCGAAGCGGCTGAAGCGGATCAGGAATTCGCGCACGCTGGTCGTGCCAGTGCCGATTTCGCGCGCCAGTTCGAGCTCGTTGATTTGCATACCCGGTTCGGCGCCGCCAGCGAGAATCCGGCGCATGAAGCTGCGCTCGATGATCTCGGCAAGCGAATCAGTCTCTTCCGTCGGAAAGTAGTCGTCGGGGCGCGGCTGCCGCAGGACGCTTTTCTTGCGCTTGTCCCAGGTGATGAGCTGCAGTTCCTCGAAGCGACCGAGGATGGCCCGCACCGTCGTCCGGCTGACGCCAAGCACCTGCCCGAGCTCCGGTTCGGAGGGCAGGGAGGATGTGTCAGCCAGCAGCTTCAGGCAGCGGTTATAGGCATCCTTGAAGACGGTGTTTTGTTTTGCCATGGGCTTAAGTCCGGCCGGTTCGAATACTCTGCGACTACGCGGAGGCTCCTCTATCCCGTTGATCCGATTTTGTCTCCGTTCCAATCGTCGACGTTTGATCCTCCCACTCCGACGACTGACCTCGTCGCCGCGGTCTTTCTACATAATACCCATTGACGACAATCTGTCTATTGTAGATAAAAGACAAAACAAGTTGGCCGCTCCAATGAGCCATCAGGGAGGAAATCGGGTGTCTGCGCCGTCCACGATCCTGCTTTCGCCGGAGGACAATGTCGTCGTCGCGACGCTTGCGATCGCGGCCGGTGACGCCCTGCCAAACGGCGCCCGCGCGGCGGCAAAGGTCGATGCCGGCCACAAGATTGCGATCCGACCCATCAAGGCCGGGGAACCCGTTGTCAAATATGCCCAGGCCATTGGCCGGGCGACCCTCGACATCGCGGCGGGCGAACACGTGCATTCCCACAATCTCGCCTTCGATAGCGGCCGTCTTGCAATTGGCGCGCAGGGGATGCCGGAAGTAGCGAGCGAATCCGACAAGGCGCGCACATTCCACGGCTACCGGCGCGGCGACGGTCGCGCAGCCACACGAAACTACATCGGCGTCATCGCCAGCGTGAACTGTTCCACCACGGTTTGCCGCGCCATCGCCGAGGAGGCGAACAGGCGCATCCTGCCGAAGTATGAGGGCATCGATGGTTTCGTACCGATCGTGCACGACCAGGGTTGCGGCATGTCGTCCACCGGTGACGGCATGGCCAACCTGCACCGCACGCTCGCCGGCTATGCCCGCCATGTGAACTTCGGCGGCGTGCTGATGGTGGGTCTCGGCTGCGAGGTCAACCAGTTGACGCTCTACGGTCAAAGCAGTGCCGGCGCCGAGAAACGCCATTTCAACATCCAGGAGGCCGGCGGATCGCGCCGTTCGGTGGAAAAGGCGCTCGGCATTCTCGACGAGATCGCCGCTGAAGTCGGCAGGGAACGCCGGGTCGCAATCCCGGTGAGCGAGATCGTCGTCGGCCTGCAATGTGGCGGATCGGACGGCCTTTCGGGCATTACCGCCAATCCGGCGCTCGGGGCGGCGGTCGACATACTGGCGGCCGCCGGCGGCACCGCAATTCTCTCCGAAACCTCGGAAATTTATGGCGCCGAGCATCTGCTGCGCAGCCGTGCCGTCAGCGAGGCGGTGGCCGTGAAGCTCGATGGCCTGATCGCCTGGTGGGAGAATTACGCGGCGATGCACGGCGCCTCGCTCGACAACAATCCTTCGCCGGGCAACAAACGCGGCGGCCTGACGACCATTCTCGAGAAGTCGCTCGGCGCTGTCGCCAAGGGTGGCCGTTCGCCGCTGAACGCCGTCTACCGCTACGCCGAGCGGGTGACCGAGCACGGGTTGGTCTTCATGGATACGCCCGGCTACGACCCGGTATCGGCGACCGGCCAGGTCGCTGGCGGCGCCAATGTCATCGCCTTTACCACCGGTCGCGGCAGCTGTTTCGGCTGTCGCCCGGCGCCGTCGATCAAGCTCACCAGCAACACGGCGCTCTTCCGAGCGATGGAAGAGGACATGGACATCGATTGTGGCGTGATCGCTTCGGGTGAAGCAACCATTGCCGGGCTCGGCCGCGAGATATTCGACCTGATCATCGACACCGCATCGGGCCGCAAGACCAAGAGCGAACTCTTCGGCTATGGCGACAACGAATTCGTGCCCTGGCATCTCGGGGCGACGCTTTAGAACCTGACGACCGGCATCCTTGGGGGAGGAGAACAGGGAATGCAGACGAGACGGATCGGTCGGACCGGACTTTCGGTGACCGAGTACAGCTTTGGCGCCGCCGGCCTCGGTGGCCTCTACCGGGAGTGCACGCGCGACGCGGCCATGGCGACCCTGGATGCCGCCTGGCAGTCGGGCATGCGCTATTTCGACGTGGCGCCCTTCTATGGGCTCGGCCTTGGCGAGCGCCGCGTGGGCGATTTCCTGCGGGATAAGCCGCGCGACCAGTTCGTCCTCTCCACCAAGGTCGGGCGGCTGCTTTATCCGGTGCCGGAAGACAAGGTGCCTGACTATTCCTATGTGAAGCCGCTCAATTTCGACGTCAAATACGACTACAGCTATGACGGCATCATGCGCTCCGTCGAGTTCAGCTATGCCCGGCTCGGTCTCAACCGCATCGACATCCTCTATGTCCACGATATCGGCGTCTACACCCATGGTGCCGCCCGCAATACCGTCTATCTCAAGCAATTGCTGGACGGCGGCTTGAAAGCGCTGGAGGAGTTGAAATCATCCGGGGTGGTCGCTGCCTATGGTCTCGGCGTGAACGAAGTACCGGTTTGCCTCGACGTCATACGCCAGGCGGATATCGACTGCATTCTGCTTGCCGGCCGTTACACTCTGCTCGACCGCACCGCGGTCGCAGAGCTCCTGCCGCTTTGCGAAAAGAAGCAGACGTCGCTTGTGGTCGGAGGCGTGTTCAACTCCGGCATCCTGGCGACCGGTCCTGTCGATGGTGCCCATTTCGACTACATGCCGGCGACTGCCGAAATCAGGCAGAAAGTCGGGGCCATGGACGAGATTGCGCGTAGGATGGGGGTGCCGCTTGCAGCGCCCGCCATGCGGTTTCCGCTTGGTCATCCGCTGGTCGCCTCCGTGCTTCTCGGAACCGCCAAGCCCGAGAGCCTGAGGCGCAACATGACACTTCTAAAACACAGGTTCTCGGCAGCCGATCTTGCTGCCTTTGAGCCATTTACGCTGGTCGCGCCTGAACTGGGGGATGAGCCGGTTCGCGTCTAGCAGTCGGGGCCGCAAGGGCGGCCGGAAATGCTTTCCCGGCCGCTTGCCAAGCCGGAACTGTCGTACTAGCATCTGAATATGTTTTTTATCGATAAAAGGTCGATAAGCCGGCACCTGCGATCGATCTCCAAGACGTGGAACACGGTGCACTGAGAGGAGAAACCTGGGATGAGCATTCTGAAAAGCAGCCTTACCCGTCGTACCTTCACCGCCTTGGCGAGTGCGGCAATGATCGCCGGCATGACGCCGGTCGCGTCCTTTGCCCAGGACGTGACGATCCCGATCATCGTCAAGGATACGACGTCCTTCTACTGGCAGATCGTCTTGGCGGGCGCGCGCGCCGCCGGCAAGGATCTCGGCGTCAATGTGCCGGAACTCGGCGCCCAGGCCGAATCCGACATCAATGGCCAGATCAGCATTCTCGAGAACGCGGTCGCCGGCGCCCCTGCTGCCGTCGTCATTTCACCGACCGAGTTCAAGGCGCTCGGCAAGCCGATCGACGAGGCAGCCAAGGCCGTGCCGATCATCGGTATCGATTCCGCCGCCGACTCGAAGGCCTTCGCGTCGTTCCTGACCACCGACAACGTCCAGGGCGGCCGCATCGCCGCCGACGGTCTCGCCGCGGCGGTGAAGGAGATGACCGGCAAGGAAGAGGGCGAAATTGCCATCATCACCAACCTGCCTGGTGTCGGTTCGCTCGACCAGCGCCGCGAAGGTTTCCTTGATCAGGTCAAGACCAAATATCCGGGCTTCAAGGTCGTCGCCGACAAGTATGCCGACGGTCAGGCAACCACCGGCCTCAACATGATGACCGACCTGATCACCGCCAATCCCAATCTGGTCGGCGTCTTTGCGTCCAACCTGATCATGGCGCAGGGTGTCGGCCAGGCGATCGCCGAAAACAAGCTCGGCGACAAGATCAAGGTGGTCGGCTTCGACAGCGACGACAAGACGGTCGGCTTCCTCAAGGAAGGCGTCCTCGCGGCTCTCGTCGTTCAGGATCCCTATCGCATGGGCTATGATGGCGTGAAGACGGCCCTGGCCGTCTCCAAGGGTGAGAAGGTCGAGGCGAATGTCGATACGGGCGCCAACTTGGTGACCAAGGCCAACATGGCGGACCCGAAGATCGACGCGCTCTTGAACCCGAAGATCAATTGACGATGGCGGCGGCGGGCTCTTCGCCCGCCGCGCCTGCTTGCGACCGGAACGAGGACCGGTCGCAAGCAATCTCTGCGATGGGAGGAATGCGCAGATGACCGAGTTGCAAGAGGCACGCGACACCAGGACCGAAGGCCTGCAGGTGGCGACGCGCCATCCGGTTCCAAAGGGCGAGCCGATCCTGGAACTGCGCGGCCTGCAGAAGAAGTATGGCGCGGTCGAAGCGCTGAAACCGGCCTCCCTGACGTTTCTTTCCGGTGAGATCCACGCGATCGTCGGCGAAAACGGCGCCGGCAAGTCGACACTGATCAAGCTTCTGACCGGCGTCATCCGGCGCACGTCCGGCGAAGTCTTCTGGTGTGGCAGGCCCGTGCAACTGGCCACGCCGCAAGAGGCGATCGAGCGCGGCATCAACGCCGTGCATCAGGAGGTCGTGCTCTGCTCTCACCTGACGGTCGCCGCCAACATGTTTCTCGGCGATGAGATCAACCGCAGCGGCCTGATGCGCAAGCGCGCCATGACCGACGCGGCCCAGCGCGTGCTCGACGATCTCGGCTTCAACCTGCCGGCCGGTGCTGTGCTTGGCAGCCTGACCATCGGCCAGCAGCAACTCGTCGCCACTGCCCGTGCCGCCATGCGCGGTACGCAGTTCCTGATTTTCGACGAGCCGACGGCCTATCTCACCCGCCAGGAGTCGGCTCAGCTCTTCCGGCTGATCCGCAGGCTTCAGGCCGAAGGCGTGACCATCGTTTATATCAGCCATCGCATGGAGGAAGTTTTCGAGCTTGCCGACCGGGTCTCGGTCCTGCGTGATGGCACCCATGTCGGCACCCGCAAGATTGCAGAGACCAACGAGGCAGAACTGATCGCCTTGATGATCAACCGCACGATCGAGCAGATCTATCACAAGGAGCATTTCCCGCCCGGCGAGGTCATTGTCGAGACGCGCGGCCTCAGTGGTCCCGGCTTCCGGGATGTCTCGCTCACGGTTCACGCCGGCGAGATCGTCGGCCTTTATGGGCTGATCGGGGCAGGCCGCAGCGAGTTCGCGCTCGGGCTCTATGGCCGCCATCGACCGACAGCCGGTGAGGTCTACTGGCAAGGGCGCAAGGTGGAGATCGCCAGCGAACGCACGGCCATGGATCTCGGCATCGCGCTTGCGCCGGAAAGCCGCCGCGACCAGGGCCTCTGCCTCAATCTGCCGATCGGCCTCAACATCAATCTGCCGGTCTTTGGCCGGCTGACGCGCGGGCTGACGATCAACGGGCAGCAGGAGCGGGAGAACGCCGATCGCCAGATCCGCGACCTGAAGATCAAGACACCGTCGCGTCGGGTGCTGGCGTCTGCCATGTCCGGTGGCAACCAGCAGAAGATCGTCATTGGCAAATGGCTGAGCCATGGGGCCAAGCTGTTCATTTTCGACGAACCGACCGTCGGCGTCGACGTTGGCACCAAGGCGGAAATCTACCGGCTGTTCGCGCGGCTTCTCGAGAAGGGGGCAGGTATCATTCTGATCTCCTCCTATCTGCCGGAAGTCTACGAATTGTCCGACAGGCTGCATGTCTTCCGGCGCGGGCAGCTGGTTGCGAGCCACGACTATCGCGCCGCCAGCCATGAGGAAGTGCTGACGCAGGCGATCGGCGTTTGAACGGATAAAAACAAACTCGAGGGAGCAGGGAGGAAGACGATGAGTGCGGAAACGGTGGAAAGCGGCGCGAGCGCTGCACCGCGCAAAGGCGTGAGCATTCTGTTTGGTCTTACCCTTCTGGGGCTGCTGCTGTTCCTCTGGTTGCTGCTTGGCTTTGCCACCAACAGCTTCTGGACACCCAACAACATCAGCAACTTGCTGCGCCAGGGCGCGATGACGGCGATCCTCGCGGTCGGCCAGACCTTCGTCATCATTACCGCCGGCATCGATCTTTCGGTCGGCGCCGTGGTCGGCTTCACCAGCGTCATCGTCGCCTGGCTGCTTGCGGCTGGCGTGCCGCTGTGGGCCGCGATCCTGCTCACGCTCGCCTTCGGCGTGCTGATCGGCGCCTTCCACGCCTTCGGCATCGTGCGCATGGGCCTGCCACCGTTCATCATCACGCTGGCCACGCTCACCTCCTTGCGCGGCATCGGCCTCCTGATCACCAACGGCTCGACGATCTCGATCACCAACGAGGCCTTCACCAACTTTTCCCGCGCGGACTTCCTCGGCGTGCCCAGCCTGTTCTGGATGGTGATCGTGGTGGCGATCCCGGCCTATGTCTTCCTGCACCTGAGCCGCTTCGGTCGCTATCTCTTCGCCGTCGGCTCCAACAGCGAAGCCGCACGCCTCTCCGGCGTCAATGTCCACCGCACGATCTATCTCGCCTATATCCTGTCTTCGACCTGCGCCGCCTTCGTCGGCCTCTTGCTTGCTTCGCGCATCGGCATCGGCAATGCCACCCAGGCCGAAGGCTGGGAACTGCAGGCGATCGCCTCCTCGGTCATCGGCGGCACCAGCCTGTTCGGAGCGGTCGGCTCGGTGCACGGGCCGTTGCTCGGCGCCTTTATCCTTGCAACGATCAACAACGGCGCCAATCTCCTGAACGTCAACTCGTTCTGGCAGCGCATCATCACCGGCGTGCTGATCATCGTCATCGTCTATTTCGATCAACTCCGGCGCCGCAGCGCCCGCTAGGCGCTGCCGCCTTTGAGAGAACTGTCATGAAAGCCGTGCTCTGTCTCGAACCCGGCCGCCTGGAGGTCGTTGACCATCCACCGGCTGAAATTGTGCCTGACGGTTGGGTGCGTCTCGCCGTCAGCCATGTCGGTATCTGTGGCACCGACTACCATATCTTCGCCGGCAAACATCCGTTCCTCGAATACCCCCGCGTCATGGGCCACGAGATCTCTGCAACGGTCGTTTCCGGTGGCCGGGGCACGGAGATCGCCCCCGGTACATCTGTCGTGGTCAACCCCTATCTGTCCTGCGGCACCTGCGCTGCCTGTCGCCACGGAAAGCCGAACTGCTGCACTGCCATCAAGGTGCTCGGCGTGCACACCGATGGTGCCTTTTGCGAAGAAATCGTCGTGCCCGAGGGTAATCTTTATCCGGCGCACGGCCTGTCCGCTGAAGCTGCGGCGACGGTCGAATTCCTGGCGATCGGTGCCCATGCGGTTCGCCGCGCATCCACGGATGCGGGCGCGCGGGCGCTGGTCATCGGCGCAGGGCCGATTGGCCTCGGCACCGCGATCTTCTCACGCATAGCCGGCCATCAGGTGACGCTCGTTGATACCAGCGACGAACGGCTGAACTTCGCCGCCGAGAAACTCGGCTTTGCCAATGGCATCGTCGCGGATGCTGATGTGGCCTCACGCATAGCCGAAGCGACGGAAGGGGACGGCTTCGACGTCGTCTTCGATGCCACCGGGTATAGTGGCTCGATGCAGGCCGCCTTCGCCTATGTCGCCCATGGCGGCGCGCTGGTCTTTGTCAGCGTCGTCAAGGACGAGATAAGCTTCTCCGATCCGGAGTTCCACAAGCGTGAGATGACCTTGATCGGCAGCCGCAATGCGACCCGCCAGGACTTTGATCACGTCGTCGCGTCGATTGCTTCCGGCCTTGTGCCTGTGGAGGCGCTCATCACCCACCGCACGACGCTGGATGGAGCAGTGGCCGATCTTCCGCGATGGGCCGATGAAAAGTCGGGTTTGGTCAAGGCGATCGTCAAGGTGGCTGCTGCATGAGCGAGGGCGGCCTTGTTGCATTGCCGCAGGGGCCATGCGCGACATTCGCTCCATTTTCTTCCTGAAAATGCCGGCATAGGCTCTCAACGTACGAAAATAGCGGAAAACCGCCAGTTTCGGACAAGCTCGTTTGCAAATCGTCAGGAATCCAGATTCATTCTGGTCACAGGCCTTGTATCGAGTCGAGCCGGGTATATTTGTTGCACTGCACAAGAAAAGTGGTAGTCTGGCAGCGATTGCGGACACCAAGACAAACAATCGCAAGCTTGCGTCCGACCGGGAGCGGCGTTGTCGTTGATTGAACCAAGGGGTACGCTTCCCATGTTCTACCAGCTCTATGAACTGAACCATGCGATGATGGCGCCGTGGCGCACGGCAGCCGACGCCATGCGGCTTGCCTTCAGCAACCCGATGAACCCCGTCTCGCACACCTATTTCGGCCGGGCCGCCGCTGCCGGGCTCGAGGTTTTCGAGCGCTCGACCCGGCGCTACGGCAAGCCGGAGTTCGGACTTCCCCAGACGATCATCGATGGTCAATCGGTTTCCATCTACGAGCGCATCGTCTGGCGCTCGCCGTTCTGCAACCTCATCCATTTCGAGCGCGCTTTGCCCAAGGGCCGCGCTGCAGACCAGAAGGTGCTGATTGTCGCGCCGATGTCCGGCCACTACGCAACCCTGTTGCGTGGCACGGTCGAGGCATTGCTGCCGCATTCTGACATCTACATCACCGATTGGATCGACGCGCGCATGGTGCCGCTCAGCGAAGGCACCTTCGACCTTGATGACTATATCGACTACGTCATCCAGATGCTGCATTTCCTCGGGCCGGACACCCACGTGATCGGCGTCTGTCAGCCGGCCGTTCCGGTGCTTGCCGCCGTCGCACTGATGGAGACTGCCGATGATCCGCTGTCGCCGGCAACGATGACGCTGATGGGCGGGCCGATCGACACGCGCATCAACCCGACCGGCGTCAACCAGCTGGCGGAAGAGCGCCCGATCGAATGGTTCCGTGACAATGTCATCATGCCGGTGCCGTGGCCGCAGCCCGGCTTCATGCGCATGGTCTATCCGGGCTTCCTGCAGCTTTCAGGCTTCATGTCGATGAACCTCGACCGCCACCTGATCGCCCACAAGGAGTTCTTCGCCCATCTGGTGAAGAACGACGGCGATGCCGCCGAGAAGCACCGCGACTTCTATGACGAGTATCTGGCGGTCATGGACCTGACCGCCGAATTCTACCTGCAGACCGTGCAGGTGGTCTTCATGCAGCACGCGCTGCCCAAGGGCGAGATGATGCATCGCGGCAAGCGTGTCGACACGACGGCGATCAGGAAGGTCGCGCTTTTGACCGTCGAAGGCGAGAACGACGATATCTCCGGCGTCGGCCAGACCAAGGCGGCGCAGACGATCTGCACCAACATCCCCGACCACATGCGCATGCATTACATGCAGCCGGATGTCGGCCACTACGGCGTCTTCAACGGCACGCGCTTCCGCCGGGAAATTGCCCCGCGCATCGTCGCCTTCCAGCGCGAGCATTCGCGCCATGTGAAGCCGGTCAAGCAGCTGATCAAGGGCGGCAAGTCGGCGTAGTCTAGCAAAACGGGTCGTTTTGGCCGCGTAGAGTCAAGGGTTTGTCCGAATCCGGGGGAGGGTGCCTTGCAGAGCCAAGGGCGCCTTCCCACATCGTTTTCATCGGGTCGCATGGGCGACCCGGATGATTGCGAGGAATCCTGAAGATGAACCAATCTGCAATGATCCGTCCGGATTGGACGCCCGCGACCATCGCCCTGATGGTGCTTGGCTTCGTGGTCTTCTGGCCGCTCGGCCTGGCCATGCTCGCCTACATCCTGTTCGGTGAAAAGCTGAAGACTTTCAAGAAAGACGCCAACGACACGGTGGATGGCATGTGTTCGGCGTTCAAGCGCAATGGTCGCCGTCCCAACTGGACGCACCGCACCGGCAACGTCGCCTTCGACGACTGGCGTGAAGCCGAGCTTGCTCGCCTTGACGAGGAGCGCCGCAAGCTCGACGAGATGCGTGAGGAGTTCGACACCTATGTGCGCGAGCTTCGCCGCGCCAAGGACCAGGAAGAGTTCGACCGCTTCATGCGCGACCGCAAGAACGGTGGCCCCGGCCCGATCGTCGACGCCCAGTAATCCGAAAACGCTTCCGGCGTTTCACATGAAACGCCGGATTATCTTTTTGGCGCCGTTCGGCGCTGTAGGCGAAGGCCCCGCGAATCGGTTAGAAAGCCTGCATGTTCCCTTCCTTCAAGCGGCGCATCCAACCTGCTCCCCCCGCCACGACGCGGCAGATCGAGGTCGCCGGCAAGTCTCTGCCGCTGACGATCAAGCAGAACGCACGCGCGACCCGCATGACGCTGCGCATCGAGCCGGGCGGCCGGGCATTGAAGCTGACCGTTCCTCAAGGCTTGCCTGAGCGGGAGGTCAACGCCTTTATCAGCCGGCACCAGGGCTGGCTGATGACCAAGCTTGCGCGCTTCTCGGGCGAGAGCCAGATCGAGGAGGGCGGCTCGATTCTGATCCGCGGCGTCTCGCACCGCATCGAGCGCACCGGCAAGATCCGCGGCCTGACGGAAGCGGTGATGATCGACGACGATCCGGTGCTGCGGGTCAGCGGCGACGAGGAACACCTCAACCGACGCATCGTCGATTTCTTGAAGAAGGAAGCGCGCCAGGATCTCGACCGGCTTGTCGCGATCTACACCGGCCGCATCGGTCGTCGTGCGAAGTCGCTGTCGCTGAAGGATACGCGCAGTCGCTGGGGCTCCTGCTCGGCCGACGGCGCCCTCAGCTTCTCCTGGCGGATCGTCATGGCGCCGCCGAAGGTCATCGCCTATCTCGCCGCCCATGAGGTCGCACATCTTAAGGAGATGAACCACGGGCCGGATTTCTGGGCGCTCTGCGCAAGGCTATGCCCCGAGACCGAAGAGGCCAAACGCTGGCTCCGGCGCAACGGCACCATGCTGCACGCGATCGATTTCGATTGAACAGCGTGCTGAACTATCGCCCGTGCTGACAGGATGACCCTATCCGCGAGCGCGCATCGCCTCGCGGATCTTCTCGTCGGTCTTGTACTGGCTAAGCGCATAGACCGACCAGATTGCCGCCGGTACCCAGCCGATCAGGGTCAGCTGCAGGATCAGGCAGACAAGCCCGGCGAAGGGGCGGCCGATGGTAAAAAACTGCAGCCAGGGCAGGATAAGCGCGAGCAAAAGGCGCATCAGTCTCTCCATTGTGGTAAAATTCATATGGTGAAAGCCGACTGGACCCGCAAGAGGCGTCAACCGCTCCTGGGACATTGTCGGCCGGCGCCGTTGAAAGTGGCGAAACGGCTATCGATATGTCACTGAAGATGATGCTGGCGAAGCGGCTTTGAGGCCGCTTACCGGTCAGTTGCGCGTTGGTTTTTGGCTCGACTCGCGCGACATTTCATGCAAGGTCGCTTCTCATGAAAACCGAAGTCAAGATATGCGGGCTGAAGACCGCGGAAGCGGTGGATCGCGCTGTGGCGCTTGGCGCATCGCATACCGGCTTCATCTTCTTTCCGAAAAGTCCGAGAAACATCGAGCCCGATGATGCCGGTCGCCTGGCGGACCGTATTCGCGGCCAGGCGAAAATCGTTGCGGTGACGGTCAATGCCGACAATGACGAACTCGATGAGATCGTCTCGGCGCTTAAGCCCGACATCCTGCAGTTGCATGGCGGCGAGAGCCCGGAACGGCTGCTAACGGTGAAGGCGATCTACGGCCTTCCAGTCATGAAGGTCTTTTCGGTCCGCGAAGCGGCCGATCTCGAAAAGATCGACGCCTATGTCGGGATTGCCGATCGCTTCCTTTTCGACGCCAAGGCCCCGGCGGGTTCAGATCTGCCTGGAGGCAACGGCGTTTCCTTTGACTGGAAGCTGCTGGATGCGCTTGACGGAAGCGTCGATTACATGCTTTCCGGTGGTCTGAACGCCGAAAACATCGGCGAGGCCATGGCGCAGACCGGCGCCCGCGCCATCGATATCTCCTCCGGCGTCGAGAGCGCGCCGGGCGTCAAGGATCTGAAGCTCATGGAATCGTTTTTCAATGCCGTTCGCCAGGCGGAGGCGGGCATGCCACGGTTAGGGAGCAGGACGTGAACCAGGCGCCAAAGTTGAATTCCTTCCGGGGCGGCCCGGATGAAGACGGTCGTTTCGGCATTTTTGGCGGCCGTTTCGTCGCCGAGACCCTCATGCCCTTGATCCTCGACCTGCAGAACGAGTGGGACAAGGCGAAGAACGATCCGGCCTTCAAGGCGGAGCTGGAACATCTCGGCGCCCATTACATTGGCCGGCCGAGCCCGCTCTATTTCGCCGAACGGCTGACGGCCGAGCTCGGCGGCGCCAAGATCTACTTCAAGCGCGAAGAGCTGAACCACACCGGTTCGCACAAGATCAACAATTGCATCGGCCAGATCCTGCTTGCCAAGCGCATGGGCAAGACCCGCATCATCGCTGAAACCGGTGCCGGCCAGCATGGCGTCGCGTCGGCGACCGTTGCCGCCCGCTTCGGCCTGCCCTGCGTCGTCTACATGGGCGCGACCGACGTCGAGCGCCAGGCGCCGAACGTCTTCCGCATGAAGCTGCTCGGTGCCGAGGTGAAGCCGGTGACCGCCGGCAGCGGCACGCTCAAGGACGCCATGAACGAGGCGCTGCGCGACTGGGTCACCAATGTCGACAACACCTATTATTTGATCGGCACGGCCGCCGGCCCGCATCCCTATCCGGAAATGGTTCGCGATTTCCAGGCGGTCATCGGCCAGGAAGCCAAGGAGCAGATGCTGGCAGCCGAAGGCCGGCTGCCGGATCTCGTCGTTGCCGCCGTCGGCGGTGGCTCGAATGCGATCGGCATCTTCCATCCGTTCCTCGACGACGAAAGCGTCAAGATCGTCGGCGTCGAAGCTGGCGGTAAGGGCATCGAGGGCGACGAGCATTGCGCCTCGATCACCGCCGGCTCGCCCGGCGTTCTGCACGGCAACCGCACCTATCTGCTGCAGGACGGCGACGGCCAGATCAAGGAAGGCCATTCGATATCGGCCGGCCTCGATTACCCTGGTATCGGGCCGGAGCACGCCTGGCTGAACGATGTCGGCCGCGTCGAATATGTGCCGATCATGGACCACGAGGCGCTCGAAGCGTTCCAGACGCTGACCCGCCTCGAGGGCATCATCCCGGCGCTTGAGCCGTCGCATGCGCTTGCCGAGGTGATCAAGCGTGCGCCGAAGATGGGCAAGGACGAGATCATCCTGATGAATCTCTCCGGTCGCGGCGACAAGGACATCTTCACCGTCGGCAAGATTCTGGGAATGGGGCAGTAAGATCATGACCGCACGCATGGACAAGAAATTTGCCGATGTGGCGGCCGAAGGACGTCCGGTCCTCGTCACCTACTTCATGGGCGGCGATCCGGATTTCGAAACCTCGGTCTCGATCATGAAGGCGCTGCCGAAGGCCGGCGCCGACGTCATCGAGCTCGGCATGCCTTTTTCGGACCCGATGGCCGATGGCCCGGCCATCCAGCTTGCCGGCCAGCGTTCGCTGAAGGGCGGCCAGACGCTTGCCAAGACGCTTGAGATCGCCCGTCGCTTCCGCGAGGACGACCAGCGCACGCCGATCGTGCTGATGGGCTACTACAATCCGATCTATATCTACGGCGTTGATCGCTTCCTGACGGATGCGCTTGCCGCCGGCATCGACGGCCTGATCGTCGTCGACCTGCCGCCGGAGATGGACGACGAGCTCTGCATCCCGGCGCTTCAGAAGGGCATCAGCTTCATTCGCCTGGCGACGCCGACGACGGACGACCGTCGCCTGCCGAAGGTGCTCGAAAACACCTCCGGTTTCGTCTATTACGTGTCGATGAACGGCATCACCGGTTCGGCTCTGCCCGACCCGTCTTTGATCGCCGGCGCCGTCGGACGTATCAAGGCGCACACCAACCTGCCGGTCTGCGTCGGTTTCGGCGTCAAGACGGCGGAACATGCAAGGGCCATCGGTGCATCCGCCGATGGCGTGGTCGTCGGTACGGCCATCGTCAACCAGATCGCGTCGAGCCTGACCGAAGAGGGCAAGGCAACCGATGCGACGGTTCCGGGTGTCGAAGCGCTGGTAAGAGGGCTCTCGGCCGGCGTGCGTTCCGCACGCCTCGCAGCAGCCGAATAATTGCCTATATTAGCGCGCACAACCCGAAGGAAATCTTCAGGAGTTACTAAGTGAACTGGATCACAAACTACGTTCGGCCGAAGATCAACTCGATGCTGGGCCGCCGGGAAGTTCCGGAAAACCTCTGGATCAAGTGCCCGGAAACCGGCGAGATGGTGTTCCACCGCGATCTCGAGGAAAACAAGTGGGTCATCCCGCAGTCGGGCTTCCACATGAAGATGCCGGCCAAGGCCCGGCTCAAGGACCTGTTCGACGGCGGCATCTATGAGGCGTTTCCGCAGCCGAAGGTTGCTCAGGATCCGCTGAAGTTCCGCGATTCCAAGAAGTACTCGGACCGCCTGCGCGACAGCCGCGCCAAGACCGAGCTCGAAGACACGATCGTTGCCGGCCTCGGTCGCGTTCAGGGCGTCAAGCTTGTCGCCGTCGTGCACGAGTTCAACTTCATCGGCGGTTCGCTTGGCATGGCCGCTGGCGAGGCGATCATCAAGGCATTCGAAAGGGCGATCGCCGAGAAGTGCCCGCTGGTCATCTTCCCGGCTTCGGGCGGCGCCCGCATGCAGGAAGGCATCCTGTCGCTGATGCAGTTGCCGCGCACCACGGTTGCCGTCAACATGCTGAAGGAAGCCGGTCTTCCCTACATCGTCGTGCTCACCAACCCGACGACCGGTGGCGTGACCGCGTCCTATGCGATGCTTGGCGATATCCACATGGCCGAGCCTGGCGCCGAAATCGGCTTTGCCGGCAAGCGCGTGATCGAGCAGACGCTGCGCGAAAAGCTTCCGGAAGGCTTCCAGACTTCGGAATATCTGCTGGAGCACGGCATGGTCGACATGGTCGTCAAGCGCCATGACCTGCCGTCGACGCTTGCCCGGGTCCTCAAGATCCTGATGAAGAAGCCGGCCGAAGCCTCCAAGCTCAACGGCGGCACGCAGCCTGCCGCCTTGCCGGTCGCGGCAAGCGCTTAAAGTTCCTGTTCGCGCAGTGGTTTCCGATAACCGCTGCGCGACCAAAGCAGACAGGGCATGTCCGTGCCGGCGGATGACGGAGATGCCGCAGCATTCGATCGGATCGGGGCGGGGTGAGATGACAGCGGTGGAAGCCAGCCAGGCAGGCTACGAGATCGAAAAACTTCTCGCGCTGCACCCGAAAGGGTTCGACCTGTCGCTCGACAGGATCACCCGGCTTCTCGCCGCGCTCGGCAACCCCCAGGACCGCCTGCCACCGGTAATCCATGTCGCCGGCACCAACGGCAAGGGTTCGGCCACCGCCTTTTCCCGCGCGATCCTCGAGGCTGCCGGCCTCAGTGTCCACGTTCACACCTCACCGCATCTCGTCAACTGGCACGAGCGCTACCGTCTCGGCGTCAGGGGCGGCAAGGGCAGGCTCGTCAGCGATCCGGTGCTGGCCGACGCGGTCAGGCGCGTGGCCGAAGCCAATGGCGGCGAGAAGATCACCGTTTTCGAGATCCTGACCGCCGTTACCTTCCTGCTCTTTGCCGAACACCCGGCGGATGTGGCGATCATCGAGGTCGGTCTCGGTGGCCGCTTCGACGCCACCAATGTGATTGCCCGCCCGGCCGTCTCGGTGATCATGCCGATCTCGCTCGATCACCAGGCCTATCTCGGCGATCGGGTGGAGCTGATCGCCGCGGAGAAGGCCGGCATCATGAAGCGCGGTTGCCCCGTGGTCATTGGCCAGCAGGAAGAGGAAGCCGCGCGCGACGTGCTGATTTCGACGGCCGAGCGGCTTGGTTGCCCGATGTTCGTCTATGGCCAGGATTTCATGGCGCATGAGGAATTCGGCCGCCTCGTCTACCAGGACGAGGGCGGCCTTGCGGATCTGCCGCTGCCGAAGCTGCCGGGGCGCCATCAATATGCCAATGCCGCAGCCGCCATCCGTGCGGTGCGGGCTGCCGGCTTCGACGTGTCGGAAGCGGCGATCGAGAAGGGGCTTGCCGGCGTGCAATGGCCCGGTCGCCTGCAGCGGCTCACCAGCGGCAAGCTGACGCACTATGGACCTTCGGATGCCGAGATCTGGGTCGATGGCGGCCACAATCCGGGTGCGGGCCAGGTGATCGCCGAGGCGATGGCGAATTTCGAGGAGCGCGAATCGCGCCCGCTGTTCCTGATCATCGGCATGATCAACACCAAGGATCCGATCGGTTACTTCCGGGCTTTCCTTGATCTCGCCGAGCAGGTCTTCACCGTGCCGATCCGTGGTTCGGACGCAGGTCTTGATCCGGTGGCACTGGCGAGCGATGCGGCTGCGGTCGGTTTCGAGGCGTCGGCCGTCTCTTCCGTTGCCGAGGCGCTGACGATCATCGCCAATCTGGTCGACGAAGATCCGATGCCGCCCCGTATTCTGATCGGTGGCTCGCTCTATCTGGTCGGCGACGTTCTTGCCGACAACGGTACGCCACCGAAGTGATCGCCAGCCTCAGGTCGTTGAGGCACCAAGGGCACGTCCCGACAAGAAAAAAGCCCGGCTTGCCGGGCTTTTGAACGATCTCTAGCGGCAGGCCTCAGGCGGCTGCAGTGGAAATCCACGAGGAGAGAGCCGTCTTGGGAGCGGCACCGACCTTGATGTCGGCCACTTCGCCAGCCTTGAACAGGGCGAGCGTCGGGATCGAGCGAACGCCGTACTGGGCTGCCAGTTCCGGGTTTTCATCGATGTTGAGCTTCGCGACCTTGACCTTGCCGGCGAGTTCGTTCGAGATCTCCTCGAGGCTCGGTGCGATCATCTTGCACGGGCCGCACCATTCGGCCCAGAAATCGACAACCACCGGCTCGGCGGAGTTCAGCACTTCCTGCTGAAAATTGGACGTATCGACTTTTACAGTAGCCATAGGCTGCTCCTTGGTTCGGAATGGAGTATCCAGATGTTGTGTCTCATGTGAGAGGGACGCGCCGGATTTTCAATATCGGGTATCTCACTTTGTCGCGAGGTCTTCAAGGCTCCTGTCGAGCGCCTGATCGGCAACCACGTGGATTGCCGGTCCTTCGGTGAAGATCAGGACGCAGCGGAACGCGTGTCCCGGGTAAAGCGGCCGCAACAGTTCTCGGTAAATTGCCAACTGCGCCCTGTAGGCGAAGGGAATGTCGTCAGACATGGCGGGCACCTGCCTGTTCGTCTTGAAGTCGGCGATCGTCACGATGCCGTTGCTGACCGACAGGCGGTCGATGCGTCCGGAGACCGCATGGTCGCGGCTGCCGAGCGTAAGCGTGCCCATAACCGAGACTTCGGCACGACTGCCGGCGGAAAAGAGCGCTATGAGGTCGGGATGGTCGAGCACGTTCTCGACGCCGGCAATGAGGGCTGCGCGCTGGTCAGCCGACCAGCGGGGCACGGAACGGACGAGGTAGCGTTCGGCCGCGGCTCGGCGATCGTCAGTGGTAATCGACGGCAGAACTTGCAGCAGGCGATGGAGAATGGCACCGCGCAGCAGCGAAAGGTTGGCAGGCGCCTTTGCCGAGAACAGTGCTGATCCAATGGGCGCGTCGCCATCGTCTTCGTCGACGGCAATGCCGACACCCGAGGGGCTAAGCGGCCGCGGCAGCCGCTTCTGCGGCGGCAGGGGGGTCGAAAGCGCCTTTGGCAGGCCTGTTGCGGTTCGCCCGACCTCCGACACCGGCTCGTCCTTGGAGGGAACATCGCGCTCGACCCGCCTGTCGCGCCAGGCGTGGCCGGACCATTCCTCGCCGCCGGCGCGAAAGGTGATCGACTGGCCGCGTTCGTCCTGTGCGACGCTCGCCTGAACCATGGCATGCCACGTATCGGCAACGGCCCGTTGCCCGCGATAACCGCAGACGATCAGGCGGTCGGCAGCACGCGTCATGCCGACATAGAGCAGGCGGCGGTACTCTTCCTCGGCAAGCGCCTTCAGGCGATCGCTGTCGGCCGTCACCAGCGAGTTCGATGCCGAGCCCGGCGCGCGCCAGACGGGCAGTGAAAGGACGGTGCCGTCGTGCTCAGAGAGCTCGAGGAAACGAAGGTCGGGGACATGCTGCGAATTGAACGGCTTTCCGCCGCCGTCGACAAGGAAGACGACCGGGGCCTCGAGGCCCTTGGCGGCGTGAACGGTCATCACCCGCACTTCGTCGCGCTCCTTGTCTTGCTCGCGCTTGACGGTCGGCGCCTCCATTTCCAGCGTCGACACGAAGGCCTGCAGGCCTGGCAGGCCGCTTTTTTCCTGATCGAGAGCGAAGGTGAGAAACTCGTCGAGAATGTCGCTGACCTCGGTTCCGAGACGCGCCAGGAAGGCGGCCCTGCCGCCGTGCACGCCGAGGATGCGGGCATAAAAATCGTGCGGCGCAAGCTGGCCCGCGAGCACGATATAGGACTTCAGCGTCTTGGCGGCTGCGTAGAACAGGACGCCTCCGACTGCCTCGTCCTGCAGGCGCTGCCACAGGCTTTCGCCCACGCCACGCCGGGCGGCGAGTTCAAACAGTGCATCCTCGCCGAGATTGAGCAGCGGCGACTTCAAAAGCGCTGCAAGTGACAGATCGTCCTCAGGCAACAGCACGAAGCGTCCGAGCGCCAGCAGATCCTGGACGGCGATGTGCTTGGTGAGCACCAGCCGGTCGGCGCCGGCGACGGGGATGTTGTTGCGGCGTTTCAGCGCCCGGGTCAGGGCGTTGACGAAAGCATCGCGCTTGCGCACCAGCACGATCACATCGCCCGGACGCATCGGCCGGCGTACGCCCTTTTCGATGATCGTTTCGCGGCCGATCCAGCTCTCCAGCACATTCGCGATCCGCCGCGCGAGAACATTGACTGGCGCGCTCTCAGGCGTGGCGTCGAAGGCCGCGGTCCACTCGTCGTCCGTATCAACAGGTTCGCTGGCGATAACGTCCCAGACATCGACAGCGCCGGGATGGCCGATGCGGTTTGAGGCATGCACCACCGGCTCGTTGCGCGCGCTCAAGCCTCGCGCATGCACCGGATTGGCAAAGACCGCATCGACCGCCGAAAGCACGTCGACGGTCGAGCGGAAGGAAAGCTGGAGCCGGATGGGCTCAAAAGCCTTGCCGCCGTCGCGCACCCGCCGTTCGGTCTCCTGGCTCTCGCGCGAGAACCGTTCGGGGCGCGCGCCCTGGAAGGAGTAAATCGACTGCTTTTCGTCACCGACGGCGAACATCGTACGGTTGCTGCCGCTGCGCGCGCTTTCGCCTGAGAAGAAATCCGCGGCCAACGCCTGGATAATCGTCCACTGGGCGGGGCTGGTGTCCTGGGCCTCGTCGACGAGAATATGGTCGATGCCCTGGTCG
Organism: Ensifer sp. MJa1; assembly: GCF_037026475.1. NCBI lineage: Bacteria > Pseudomonadati > Pseudomonadota > Alphaproteobacteria > Hyphomicrobiales > Rhizobiaceae > Ensifer > Ensifer sp. MJa1. The sequence continues at coordinate 233,193 of NZ_JAKUMO010000008.1, forward strand.
AGCTTGTAGTGCACCCAGGCACTGACGTCGCCACGGGCGAAAAGGGCGGCCGTACGATTGATCAGGTCCTCGAAGTCGAGCTGGCTGCGTCTGCGCTTCAACTCCTCATAGTCGGCGTTCAGTCGATCGGCGAGCGTCAGCGCCGAAAGCGTTGCCTCGAACATCTGGACAATACTGACGCGATCGATGCAGGCCACGACATGATGACAAGCCTTGTCGACCAGATCGGCAAGGTCGGGTGCGGCCTGTTGCATCGCCTTGTTGAGGAAGGCGGATTGCGCGCGCGGCTTGCCGGTGCCGGTGAAAAACAGATGCCGCAGGCCTTCGTAGCGGGCCATCGGATCGGCGAGCCTGGATACGGTTCTCAACCCTTCCGAAAACTCGAGCACCTTCGATCCGCCGACGTCCCTGGCGATGGAAAGATAACGATCGAGCGCCGCGCCACTGAGACCCGCAAGCGGCCAGACGCTGGCGATCGCACTGGCAACGCTGTCATCCGGAGCAAGCTTAAGTGCTCGGCGCAGCTCGGCCTCCGTGCCGCCATTTGCATCCGCGCGCTCAAGGAAGGCGTGGATTGCTGTGCGATTTTCGATGATGGCAGCAAGCAGCTTCTCAAGACCGGTGTCATCGGCGAGATCGAGCACAGTCGCAAAGGCGCGCGCCAGACCGGCGTCGTCCTTGGCCGCCGTCGCGGTGAGCAGCAAGCGGCGCGCATCGGCGAGCAAGACGGCGGCGGCGCGGTCGTCGAGAACCGAGAAATGTCCGGCGACATTGGCTTCGAGTGGAAACTGGTGCAGCAGCGCCTCGCAGAAGGCGTGGATCGTCTGGATCTTCAGCCCGCCCGGCGTTTCCAGCGCGCGGGCAAACAGCCGGCGGGCCTCCTGCAATTTGAAGAGCGATGGACGCTCGCCCTCGATCGCCTCTATTCGGTCTTCAAGCGTTTGATCGTCGAGCGTCACCCATTCGGCCAGCCGCTCGAAGACGCGATTCGACATTTCGGAGGCCGCCGCCTTGGTATAGGTGAGGCAGAGAATGGCCGAGGGACGGCAGCCGGCGAGCAACAGCCGGATCACGCGCTGGGTCAGCACATGCGTCTTGCCGGAGCCGGCATTGGCCGAAACCCAGGCGGAACGCTGAGGGTCGGAGGCAAGCGATTGCCGGCGCGAGGTCCAGTCGAGCCAGGCCTGCGGTGTGCTCTCGCTCGGGCCGAGGCTGTCATCCCTCATCGCCGTCCTCCTCGTCGCTATCCGCCGTCGACCATTCGGCAACGCGTGCCAAATGGTCATATTCGCCGCCGTATTCGCGCTCTTTCTGAACAATCAGCCGCGAGGCGAAGCCGTGTTTCCCGACAAGCAGCGCGCTCAGCAGCTTGCGGAGTTCGGCAAGGGATTCATCAGCGAGCTGGTCGGCGGACCTGGTCTCCTTGGCTTTGCTGCCTTCGTTGTTGACGGTTTCCGACTTGAAGCGCGAACCGGGCTTGAGCCGGACATAGGTGAGCGACTGCGGGTGGCTGGGGGGCACATCCTTGAAGGCACCGGCCTTGAGCGCTGCCGCCTCCAGGGCGAGCTGCGGGTCGAGCAGCACACGTGCCTCCTTGACCGATGGGCTGGAGCCGGTCTTGTAGTCGATGATCTCGACGCTGCCGTCGGCAAGCGTATCCAGCCGGTCGGCGATCCCCGTCAGCCGCATGTCGGCGACCCCGAGGTCCATTGAGGCCGGCGCCTCCGTGCGCGAGCGCCGTATGTGGCGTGCGCGCTCCCGTTCCCATTGAATGAAGGCCTTGCCGACGGCCGCAAAGCGCGGTCGCCAGATGGTGTCGATGTGCAGCGGCAGTGCGGCCTCATCAAACGCCTCGTTCAGCAGTCGCTGCATAACCGCTTCGGCCTCGGCCAACATGACGTCGATCCCGCCGCGCACGAAACGCTCGACGATCTGGTGGTAGAGCGTGCCGCGCTCGGCCGCACCTGGATCGCTGTTGAAAGGATCGAGCGGGTGCAGGCGCAGAATGCGACGGGCGTAGATGGCATAGGGGTCGCGCCTGAGCCGCGAGACCTCGCTGAAGGAATATTTGCGCGGCTGCAGATCGGCCGGCGGTTTGGGCGCGGGGCGTTCGGCAAGCGGCTGGCGATCACCGTCGTCGAGCATGCGCGCCCAGGTGAGGTAATCGGCGCCTTGGGCGCGCAGTGTTTCGCCCAGATGTTCGCCGCCGAGCGCCAGCAGGCGCTGCAGCCAGCGCGAGGCGACCGTTGGCGCGGATCCCTGGCGCATCGAGCGGGTGAAGATCAGACGCCGCGTGCCGCAAGCCATTTGGAAGTCGTGCGCGAGCTGGCCGATGCGCCGTTCGGGCGGCTCAAGCCCGATGCCGGTCTTCATGGTGCGCGAAAGGAACGGATCATTAGCCGTCTGGCCTGGCCAGTTGCCTTCGTTCATGCCGCCGAGCACCACCAGGTCCATGCTCTGCAGGCGGGACTCCAGCGCGCCGAAAATGAAGACGCGCGGGTGGCGCATGGAGCGAGGCTTGACCGCAGCACTTGCCCCGAGCGCTTCCATCACGTCGCACCATTGCGGCCCGTCGGCCGTCATCTGGCCCTCGGTCTCGATGATGCCGCGAAGCAGGGTCGCCAGTGTGTCGGCAGCCTCGCCGGACCAGAGGCCACCAAGATCACCGCGTTCGTCGGCACAGGCTGCTTCCAGCGCCTGTCCGGTGCGTGTCGCCCAGTCGGCGAAGCTGAACTCTTCCGAGTAGACGCGGCTACCGTCGCGGGCACGCGTGATCGCCGAGGCCAGAGGCTTTACCGCAAGGCCGATCCTGGTGGCCAGCGCGCCTGCCGCCTGGAGGTCCTCGTCGGTTGTGCCGATGCGCCATTCCGGCGGGTGGCGATCCGCCTTGTGGCGGACAAGGGCTGCGTCGAGCAGCGTCCCCAGCGTGAGGAGATCGACGGTCGTGGTGCAGCCACGCAGCGCCATTCTTTCCAGCGCATCGGCGCCGCGGCGAGCGGTATCGCGGGAGAGGCCGAAGCGCGCCAGCGGATGCTTGAGCAGCGCGACGAAGGGAACCGGATCGCCGGGCCTCAGACTCGCCTCCAGAAGCAGCCGCATCAAGCTGCCCTGCGGCGTCGACGACAGCGGCGTACCGGCAGAATCGTCGGCCTCGATGCCGAAGCGTGCGAGCTCGGCAGCGACCCGTCGCGCGAGATTTCGATCCGGCGTGATCAGCGCCGCCTGGCTGTCCGCGCTGCCTTCGAGTGCCAGGCGCAGCGCAACGGCGATTGCGGCCGCCTCCTCGCGTTCATTGGCGGTTTCGATGAGGGCGGTCTCTTCAAACGCCGCTTGTAGCCGCCTTTGATCGAGGTCACCGCGCATCTCGGTCCAGGCATTGGTTGCCTTGGCCGGCAGGAGGGCGTGAGACAGGATGCCCGCCCGGAACTCGAGATCCGTTTCGGCGTCGGTCAGTGCTGTGACGTCGGGCCGCAGAACGCCCATGCGCTTCAACAGCCGGTAGAAGCCATACTGCGGGTGGCTGCGGCTTGCCGGGTCCGGCCGGCCGTCAAGGGCCGCGTCGGCGACGATCATGTCCCATTCGGCATCGCTCATCGTCTGGTCGAGGCCCGGCAGTACGATCGTTCCGTTGGCAAGCTTCTGTACGGCAGCAATCAGAGCGGCGGTTGCCGGGATAGATCCGGTCGAACCGGCAATGATGATCGGACCTTCGATCTTGCCGGCGGCGATGCGTTGCGTTTCGGCCTGGAGGATGGCGTTGCGGTGACGCGCCGGTGAGGACTGCTTGAGCTCTTCCAGCCGTTCCGGCCAGTAGGTGCGGGCGATCTTCAGGAACTCGAGCGTCAGTTGCCACCAGAGCGCATGCTCACCGGCGTCGAGCCGGTCGAGTTTGTCCCAGTCCAGCTCTTCCGTCTCCATCGCATCGATGAGGTCGGCAAGGTTGCGGGCGAGCCAGATCGCGTCGGCGGGGCTCGCCGGCGCAATCAGTGGGCTTTCCGCATGGATGTCGAGCACCACCTTCGGCAGGCGGTTGCGCCAGGCGAGAATGAGGCGGCCAAGCTCGATCAGGCGGGCCGTGCCCGGAAGCGGCGGCGCGAGATCGAGGATTGCCGGCACTTCGGCATCGAAGAAGCCGCTGTCGTCGTCGGTCTCGCCGAGCGCCTTGATGGTGGGCAGGATGGTCGAGCGGCCGCCGAGCAGGTCGACGAATTCCGATCGAAGCACACGGGCCGAACGCCGCGTCGGCACGAAGATCGTCACGCCGGCGAGCGGCAGGGGATCGGTGGCATCGTAGCGGAAGTCCGGTGTCAGGCTTCCGTCGCAGAGCTTTTCGGCGAGCGTCTTCAGGAAGGGGAGGCCGGGCGGGATCGTGAAGACGTTGGACCGGCGGCCGCGCACGCTCATCCCTCCGGCTGATGGCGGCGGATCGCCGCTTCCGCTTCGTCAATCGCCTCGGGCGTGCCGACCGTCATCCAGTGCCCGTCGAGCAGCAGGCCATGGAGGCGTCCCTTTTCGGAGGCGCGGTCGAAGTAGATGTTGAGGTTGAAGGCGTCATCGGGCGCATCGGCAAAAAGCCGGGAGTGAAGGGCGATGGCACCGGCATAGACAACCGGGTTCGGCAGGCCTTCCGCGTAACGCTCGAGCTTGCCGTCATCGCCGAGCGAAAAGTCCTTCTTGCCGTTGTGCCCGGTCGTGTCCTCGACGCGCACGCACAAGAGCAGCATGTCCATGCTGTCCGCATCGAAGGCATCGGCAAGGCGCGTCAGGTTGCTGGGCACGCCCTTCGGTTCGCCGACCCAGAAGAGGTCGGCATTCATCACCAGGACCGGGCCCGCGGGCAGCAGTTTCAGTCCTTTGACCAGGCCGCCGCCGGAATTCATCAACGCGTCGCGCTCGTCGGAGATGATGATCTCGGGCGTCGTCCGCTGGCCGAGATGGCCTTCCATCTGGTCGGCGAAATGGTGGACGTTGACGGCTGCCTTGCTGACGCCGGCCTCGGCCAGCAGGTCCAGCACATAGTCGATCATCGGCTTGCCGGCGATCTTGACGAGCGGCTTCGGCACGGTGTTGGTGATTGGGCGAAGCCGGGTGCCGAGGCCCGCGGCGAGCACCATCGCATTGCTGATCGACATTGCTTCTCTGTCAGTTCGCTGATTCGGAATCGAGGATTCCGGTCTTCATACACCAGTCGCGCAAGGGTTTCAGCGATTGATGTGAAAGCGCTGCCTGAAGATAGGTGAAAGTGCGCGGCATGTGTTTCATGTAGCCGGGCTTGCCGTCGCGCTGCATCAGCCGCACCCAGATGCCGACGAGCTTGCAGTTGCGCTGCGCCGACATCAGGTGCCAGTCGCGCAGGAACGTCGCCTCGTCGAAACTACTGCTTGCATGGCGTTCCGCAAGGTAGGTTTCCATCATCCGGCTGGCGAGTGGAGGCGCAATGGTGACGCGCGCGTCCTGCACCAGTGACGCCACGTCATAGGCCGTCGGGCCGATCATCGCGTCCTGGAAATCGATGAGGCCAACCCGGTCCAGTCCCTGGCGCTCGTTGCGCCAGATGATGTTCGGCGAGTGGAAATCGCGTAGCAAAAGGTTGGTCTCGGAGGTCTGAAGCAGATCGATCAACCCATCCCAGATCTCGGCATAGTCACGTTTCTCTACGTCGCTCGCCGGCTCGCCGCGTTTCCAGGGCAGGTACCAGTCGGTCAAGAGCCGCGTCTCGATCTTCATCGCCGTGCGATCGAAATCCGGGATGTGGTGGACGACCGCTTGCGCGACGTTGACGTCCCTTGGAGCCTGCTTGGCATGCAGGCGTGCCAGCAGTCGCGCGCTTTCGATGTAGCGTTCGTCGATCGGCTCCCCGGCCGGATCGAGTACGCCATCCGATCCCAGGTCCTCGATCAAGAGGATGCCCTGGTCAAGATCGCGGGCGTAGATCTCAGGCGCGGCAAGGCCGCGGGCAAGCAGCAGCTGATCGATTGCCACGAAGGGCACGACGTCTTCGGCGATATGCGCGAGCTGCTGATAGTATTTGCCGTTCTCAAGGATCGGGCCCGGCTTGTGTCGCGGCGAATCCATCAGAATCCGGCTAATGGATTCGTCCGCCGGGTATATGCGTTCATAGGCACGGATGGAGGCGTCGCCGCTCAGGTGGCGGCGCCGCGCCTTGGCATGGCCGTTACTGTCGAGGAAGTCGCGGATCGCCAGCGAGCGGGCGATGCGCTGCATTTTCTCGTCCGGACCGGAGATCTCTACGCGTCGACCGCCACCTTCGTGGGTGATAGCGAGCGTGATGCGGTCGGAAGCAAGGGCGTCGTCGGCCCGTTGAGGCCATTCGACCAGACAGATGCCCTGCGACAGGGCCTCGTCGAATCCCAGTTCGTCCAGTTCGCTCGAATCCGCCAACCGGTAGAGATCGAAGTGGGCGACGGGAATGCGAAGCTCGTAGGTCTGAACCAGCGTGAAGGTCGGGCTCGGCACTTCCAGGCCATCGTCGTCGGCGAGCGCCCGAAGAAAGGCGCGGGCGAAGGTCGATTTGCCGGCGCCGAGATCGCCCGAAAGTGCGACACAGTCGCCAGCCTTCAGGGCCAGCGCCAAGTCTTCGCCGAGCTCGATCGTTGCCGCCTCGTTCGCAAGAGTGCGCTCGATCTTAGGCATCATTCAGCCGCGATGATCTTCGGCGCTTCGGCCGAGGGGATGCGGCAGGTCACTTCCGTGCCTTCGCCTTCCCTGCTGCGGATCGAGACGGTGCCGTGATGCAGGCTGACAAAGCTCTCGACGATCGACAGTCCGAGGCCGGCGCCACCGCGCTGGCCATAGCTTTCGAAGCGGTTGAACACGGTATCGAGCACGTCCTGCGGTATGCCGGGGCCGCTGTCGGAAACCGAGAAGATAAAGTCGCTGCCCTCGCGGCGGCATGCAAGGTCGATGACGCTGCCGTCGGGCGCGAAATTTGCGGCATTGGTCAGCAACTTGACGAAGATCTGCTTCAGTCGCTGTTGATCGGCGACCATGCGGCCGAGGTTGTCGGGCGCGGCAATCCTGAGCGTCACCCCGCTCTCGATCAGCCGGTCCGCCATCTGGTGGGCGATGTCGTCGAGGAAATCGGTGAGGCTGATATCGGCCATGTCGAGTTCGACGATGCCGGCATCGACGGTGGCGAGATCCAGGATGTCGTTGACGATCGTCAGCAGCAGCGACGAAGAGGTGGCGATGTGATCGACATACTCGGCCTGGCGGTCGTTGAGTTCGCCAAAGGCCGGGGTCTTCAAGAGGTCGGCAAAACCGATGATGTTGGTGAGCGGCGAGCGCAACTCATAGGACACGTGGTGTACGAAGTCATTCTTCAGCGCGTCTGCCTTGCGTAGCGCATCATTCTTTTCGGTGAGCGCACGCTCGACGCGCACGCTGTCCGTGATGTTGACGAAGGTCAGCATCGTCTGGGCGTTCGGCAGCGGAATGACCGCATAGTCGAGGATCAGCCCGGTTCTGAGCTCCAGAATGCCGCGGCTCGAGGGACGCTCATCGTCGAAGCTGGTGATGATGTGTGCGAAACGCTTCCAGCCGTCCGGCTGGTCGTAGGAAATGAGGCAGGCCTGCTCGATCGCCTTGATATGGGTGCCGGGCTTGGCTTCCGCCTCGCTGATGCCCCAGATGGCGCGGAAGGCCGGGTTCGACAGGCGGATGCGACCGTCCGGCCCGAACACGGCAACCCCTTCGGCCAGATGGTCGATGGTCTCGCCCTGGACCTGCACCAGCGTGTTGTAGCGCGTTTCCAGGTCGACCTTCTCGGTCAGGTTCTCGAACACCCAGGTGACGCCGCCCTGCGGGCGGGCGGTGGCAAAGACGCGCAGCGTCTGGCCGTTCGGCAGGTGCCAGAGGTCGCTTTGCGTATCGAGCGCCTGATAGACGGAGAGCGCGTTCGCCTTCCATTGTTTCCAGTTGAGCTGCTCGGGCAGCTGCCCGCCGGCGCGCAGCCGGTCGAGCACTTCGCCATTGTCAGGCTTGCGCTCCAGGAAGCCGATGTCGAGATTCCACAGGCGCTGGAAGGCCTGGTTGTAGAATTGCAGACGCTGGTTGCCGTCGAAGATCGCGACGGGGGTGGCGAGGTGGTCCAGCGTTTCGGCGTGGCTCTTCAGGGTGCGGTTGAGCTCCTCGCGCACGGCTTCTACCCCGGACACGTCGACGGCGATGCCGGCGGATCCGGCCGGGCTTCGCGCATCGACCACGTCGAAGAAGGTACGGTTGCCCTTGACGACGGTCGAAACCTTGTCGCGGAACGGCGTGTCGAAGGTCGACACCGAGCGGATCTTCTCGCGCGCGACGGTCGCGAGCAGCTCGCGTCCCTCGACAAGGGCGGTCGAGACGCTCGGCGCTTCCACCGCGTCGGCATAGGCCTCATTGACCCAGGTCAGCGCACCTTCGGGACTGCGCTGCCAGACCGGCAGGTCAATCGCATCGAGCAGTGTGCGGAAGGAGAGGAGGGCGGCATGGAGCCGGTCATGCTCGAGCTTCAGCTCGGCGAGCTCCGCCCGCATGTTGTTGAGCGCGATGAAGCGAACGAAGGCGCGGCCGCCGGACACGCGTCCCTGGGCTTCGAGCACCTCGTTGCGTTGCGTTTCGAGCACGAGATCGAAGCTGCGCGCCTGGGTACGCAGCGTGTCGATTGCCTTCTCCAGTTCACCGGCGGATTGCGCCTTGAGCCAGCGGCCAAAGGCCAGGAATTCACGATCATCGGCGGGTGCGCCGGTTTCGGCCGGTAACTGCCCGAGCAGTTCGGCGCGCTCCAGGAGGCCGTCCCAGATGACGATCCGCCGGTTCTTGTCGGCGACGAGCGCCTGATAGCGCGAGAGGCGCTGGTTGGCGTCGGAGAGGTCCGACCGGAGTTCGCGATTTTCCGCTTCGATATTGCCGCGCTGGCGGATCAGCCAGATCGCTGAAATCATCGCAGCCGAGATGACGCCGATGAGAACGGAGAAGGTGACAACTTCCGACGATCCGAAGATGTTGGCCTTTTGCGGGGCAACCTGCGCAAGCGCATCGGTTGCGGCAAAAAGGGCGGTGCCGGCCAGGAGGCGGCGCAAGAACTTCGGGCCCTTGCGGCGGGTGCCCGGAGTGGCTGTTTGATCTGTGTTCATGGCGCTGCCGTCCCCGTCTGTCCGCAGGGTGCTGCCGGCCTTGCTCCGCCTTGCACAGTTCCACCGAGGCCCTGGTCAAGGGCCTGCGTCAGTTCCGATTGCATCCCCGGTCTGTCTCCGTCTGTTTGCCGCTTGTCCGACAAGACATCCCATCCGCGATGCCCAAGGTCCGCACCGACATCACGAATCAATGGGTTAGAGCATACTTCCTAGTCGAATCGTCGGGAAGGGAGACGCCCAAAAAAGCGGCCGCGCTCTCTTGTCAAGAACGCGGCCACAAGATGTTGTGGATTGCCCGGGTAAGGATTAGTACCGGTAGTGCTCAGCCTTGAACGGGCCCTGCGTCTTCACGCCGATGTAGTCGGCCTGCTCTTCCGAAAGTTCGGAGAGCTTGGCGCCGAGCTTCTTCAGGTGCAGGCGAGCGACCTTCTCATCGAGCGACTTCGGCAGGACGTAGACTTCGTTCTTGTAGTTTTCGCCCTTGGTGAAGAGCTCGATCTGGGCGAGCACCTGGTTGGAGAACGAGGCCGACATCACGAAGGACGGGTGACCGGTGGCGTTGCCGAGGTTGAGCAGGCGGCCTTCCGAAAGAAGGATCATGCGATTGCCCTTTGGGAACTCGATCATGTCGACCTGCGGCTTGATGTTCGTCCACTTCAGGTTACGCAGAGCGGAAACCTGAATTTCGTTGTCGAAGTGGCCGATGTTGCCGACGATCGCCATGTCCTTCATCTCGCGCATGTGGTCCATGCGGATGACGTCCTTGTTGCCGGTCGTGGTGATGAAGATGTCGGCCGACGAGACGACGTCTTCGAGCTGAACGACTTCGAAGCCGTCCATGGCTGCCTGCAGCGCGCAGATCGGATCGATTTCCGTGACCTTGACGCGGGCGCCGGCGCCCGAAAGCGAGGCAGCCGAGCCCTTGCCGACGTCGCCGTAACCGCAGACGACAGCAACCTTGCCGGCCATCATCACGTCGGTGCCGCGGCGGATGCCGTCGACCAGCGATTCCTTGCAGCCGTACTTGTTGTCGAACTTCGACTTGGTGACCGAATCGTTGACGTTGATCGCCGGGAACGGCAGCAGGCCCTTGGCCTGGAGCTGGTACAGGCGGTTGACACCGGTGGTGGTTTCTTCGGTTACGCCCTTGATGGCGTCGCGCTGCTTGGTGAAGAAGCCCGGCGAAGCTTCGAGGCGCTTCTTGATCTGTGCGAAGAGGATCTCTTCTTCTTCCGAGCCCGGGTTGGAGAGCACGTTTTCGCCGGCTTCGGCGCGGGCGCCGAGCAGGATGTACATGGTGGCGTCGCCGCCATCATCGAGGATCATGTTGGAGACGCCGCCGTCGGCCCACTGGAAGATCTTGTCCGTGTAGGTCCAGTATTCTTCCAGCGTCTCGCCCTTGACGGCGAAGACCGGAACGCCGCTGGCAGCGATCGCTGAAGCTGCGTGGTCCTGGGTCGAGAAGATGTTGCAGGACGCCCAGCGCACGTCGGCGCCAAGGGCGACCAGCGTCTCGATCAGGACGGCGGTCTGAATGGTCATGTGCAGCGAGCCGGTGATGCGCGCGCCCTTCAGCGGCTTGGAGGCGCCGAACTCTTCGCGGCAGGCCATCAGGCCCGGCATTTCCGTTTCGGCGATCGCAATTTCCTTGCGCCCGAAATCGGCAAGTCCGATGTCGGCGACGATATAATCCTGAGTGGTGGTCATGGAATTCTCCGGGCTGATCTCTTCAAGCCGCGCGGCCCTGGCCGTGTTGCGGCGCGATTATGCCTCCCACGCCTACTCGACGCGGTGAGAGTGCGACCGATCTATCAGGATTCCAGGAGGAGGGCAACCTCGATATAAAGAAGTCTTTATATCTTTATATTGTCCGTTACATTTCTTCGCCGAACTTGTCGGCGACCAGCGCGTCGAGTGCGTTCAGCGCCTCTTCGGCCTGCGCGCCGCTGGCGGTGACGCAGACGCTGCAGCCGGTGCTGGCGGCCAGCATCATCAGCCCCATGATCGACGTCCCGCCGACGGTCATGCCGTCTTTCGACACGGTGATTTCGGCGTCATAGGCCTCGACTGTCTGAACGAACTTCGCCGACGCCCGCGCATGCAGGCCGCGCTTGTTGATGATCAGAAGCTCGCGCGTCAGCGACATGTCGGGGCGATGATCCATTACTTTCCACTCAGGACGCGGCTGGCGACATTGATGTATTTACGGCCGGCTTCCGAAGCCTCGAGGAGCGCCTTGTCCATGTCGCTTTCGCCGCGCACGCCGGCAAGCTTGATCAGCATCGGCAGGTTGACGCCAGCGATCACTTCGACGCTGCCGCTGCGCATCACGGAGATGGCAAGATTGGATGGCGTTCCACCGAACATGTCAGTCAGGATGATGACGCCGTTGCCTTCGTCGACATTGGTCACCGCGTCGAGGATGTCCTGCCGACGCTGATCCATGTCGTCCTCGGGGCCGATGCAGACGGTCTCTATAGCTTTTTGCGGACCGACGACATGCTCAAGCGCAAGTCGAAATTCCTCAGCCAGCTTGCCATGGGTGACAAGCACAAGTCCGATCATGGGTATCTTCGCTCCAACTGCACACGCAATTCACTGATGGCCAGATATCGCAATGCAGCAATTTCGTCCACCTGTTGGGGAGGGCATCTTGGCAAGGAAAAGGGGAAGTGCAAGCCAAAAATGCCGAAAAACCAGCCCCACTGCCGGTAAATAGGGCTAGAATCCTAATTTTTCGGCGAGCAGTGCACGCAGCACAGCAAGAACAGGCGTCCCATTTTCAACGGGAACGCGAACAATTGGCAGTGCTCGCCCTAGTGGTAGCGATAACGTTTCATCTTCCGGCGGCAAACGCGGGTTGAAGGGAGCGTGAACGGGCAGGATTGCCCAGTCGATAACGGCCGCGGGCACAGTGTCGATCGTGCCGATCCCCGCGCCACGTATCTCGATCAGGCCGTGGATCGAAGGCGGGCAGCGGGCGACGATCCGGTCGTGTTCGAGCGTGAGGTCGACACGGTCGTCGGCAATGAGGGCCGCAAACTGCCCCGCTTCTCGTGCGGCTGCAATGCAGGCAAGCGCCAGGCTGGATTTGCCGATGCCGGAAGGGCCGGTGATCAGGAAGCCGCGCGTTCCAAGCACGATCGCTGTGCCGTGGACATTGGCGCGAGCGGTCGTCACGCGTGCGGCTCGGCGGGCAGCGACAAGATGAAGCGCGCACCCGTTACGTGGCCATTCGGCCCGATGATGTTTTCAGCCTTCAGCGTGCCGCCGTGCGCCTCGGCGATCTGCCGGGAGATCGACAGGCCGAGACCGGAGTTCTGGCCGAAATCCTCGCCTTCGGGCCTGTCGGTGTAAAAGCGCTCGAAGATCCGGTCGATGTCTTCCGCCTGAATGCCCGGGCCGTTGTCCTCCACATAGACGAGGCAGCGGGAGCGCGACCGTGCCAGGCGCAGGACGATCCGTCCGCCATCTTCGGGAACGAAGGAGCGGGCGTTTTCGATCAGGTTGGTGATGATCTGGCCGATACGCAGTTCGTAGCCGCTGACGGCAAAGCGCGCCTTGGGGCTGTCCTTGCGGTCGACGACGAAGTCGAGCAGCACCGACTTCTTCTTGCTGCGAACCTGGCGCGAAATGTCGACGAGATCGCCGAGCAGCTTTTCGAGGTCGATGACCTTGGCGTCGCTGCGGGCAAGCTCCGCGTCAAGCCGCGAGGCGTCGGAGATGTCGCTGATCAGGCGGTCGAGGCGTCGCACGTCGTGCTGGATGACATCCATCAGCCGCTTCTTCGATTCGTCGGTGCGCGCCAGCGGCAGGGTCTCGACCGCACTGCGCAGCGAGGTGAGGGGATTCTTGAGCTCGTGGCTGACATCGGCGGCAAAATTCTCGATCGCGGCGATCCGGTCGTAGAGCGCAGTCGTCATCTCGCGCAGCGCCACCGACAGGTTGCCGATTTCGTCCTGTCGCGACGAGAAGTCGGGAATTTCCTCGCGCTCCTTGGCGCCGCCGCCGCGGCGAACACGAACGGCTGCCGCCGCCAGACGCCGGAGCGGGTTGGCGATCGTCGAAGACAGCAGCAGCGACAGGATGATGTTGACGAGCGCGGCCACGCCGAAGACGCGGATGATGGCGAGGCGTTCGGCCTGGACGATCTTGTCGATATCGCCCGCCTGGGTGGACAGCAAAAGCACGCCGAGCACGGCGCGGAAGCGCTGGACCGGCACGGCCACCGAAACGATCAGCTCGCCCTTCTCGGTGACGCGCTCGACATAGCCGCGCACGCCGGTCAGCGCGTTGGTGACCTCCGGATAGATCGAGCCGTTACCGCCCGGCGGCTCCTTGTAGAGCGGCAGGTTTCCGGGTTGGAGCAGCTTGTTCAGCCAGCTGTTGAGCTTTCCGCCAAGCCCGGTCGATTCCGGTTCGAGCGGCGGCAGGTCGAAGCGCAGCACCTGGCCGCCGCTGTAGAGATGGCGCGAATCCAGCAGCAGGTCGGCATCGGCATCAAACAGGCGGGCGCGGGTCCGCGTCGGCGAAATCAGGCGCCTCAGAACCGGTGCGACACGCTCCTGGATGATCGGGAAATCGAGATCCTCGTCGCTCGGCAATGGCGTGATGCTCTGGCCAGCCTGCAGTTCGAGCAGCTTTTCCGGATCGATGGTGATCGAGTTGGTATCGACCGAGGCGGAAGCCGAGATGGCGCCGGCGATGATTTCGCCTTGGGTCAGAAGGCTTTCGACCCGTGCATCGATCAGCCCCTCGCGGAACTGGTTGAGATACATGATGCCGCCGACGAGCACGACGAGCGCGACGAGGTTGAAGAAGACGATGCGGCGGGTGAGGCTCGAAAAGACGGCGTTGCCGAACAGGCGGCGAATGAGCGTGAAGGGATGCGCCCAGCGGCGCTGGCCCATCTGTGCCTGCGCACGCCCGTCAAGATCTTCGATATCGCCCTGCAAGACTTCTACCAAGTGTCCCGCTCCCGCGCGGACTATTCGTCACGTTCTTTCGATCGCAGCGATGACGCCGCCCGAAGGCCGGGCATGACGTCTCGTTGTCTTTAGTGTTCCGGTCCAAAAGGGTCCGAGAACGCGAAGGGGCCCAAGAGGCGGCTTCAAGCCGTATTCACCGTCGCATCGCCCCTGAATGCGCCACAATGGCCCCGATGGCAAGCCCCGTGGCTCAGGCCGACTCGCGGAACCGGTAGCCGACGCCGTAGAGCGTTTCGATCATGTCGAAGTCGTTGTCGACCATCTTGAACTTCTTGCGCAGCCGCTTGATGTGGCTGTCGATGGTGCGGTCGTCGACATAGACCTGCTCGTCATAGGCAGCATCCATCAGCGCATCGCGGCTCTTGACCACGCCAGGGCGCTGGGCGAGCGAATGGAGAATGAGAAACTCGGTCACCGTCAGGGTCACCGGTTCGTTCTTCCAGGTGCAGGTGTGGCGCTCCTGGTCCATGACCAGCTGCCCGCGCTCCAGCGAGCGCGACGGCACGTCGGATGCCTTGGTGGTCGTCGTCGCATTGGCGGCGGCCGCTTCCCGGTTTGCCGCGCGGCGCAGGATCGCCTTGACGCGTTCGACCAGGAGGCGCTGCGAGAAGGGTTTGGTGATGAAGTCGTCGGCGCCCATCTTCAGGCCGAACAGTTCGTCGATCTCTTCGTCCTTGGACGTCAGGAAGATGACCGGCAGGTCGGACTTCTGTCTGAGGCGACGCAACAGCTCCATGCCATCCATGCGCGGCATCTTGATATCGAAGATCGCAAGCTGTGGCGGGCGGGCAAGCAGCCCCTCGAGCGCGGAAGCGCCATCGGTATAGGTCTCGACCTTGTAGCCCTCCGCCTCCAGGGCGATGGATACGGACGTGAGGATATTCCGGTCATCATCGACAAGCGCGATGGTCTGCATCGTGTTCAACTCCGTCTTTTGAGGTGCCGGCTCCGTCCCCGAAATTCCGGCATTCGCGAGTCACGGGTGCGTTAGTGAGTATAAAGGTGGAACAAATTGTGGCGAAGCGCAAAAAGCACCTGTCTTGACCGTGGGATAGCGTCCGCCAGATCAGTATTCAGCTGGTCGAATTCAACCGATTAAAAAAACGATAATTTTCTTTAAATCGATTAATATACTGAAATCATTATTCTTTTTTTGACGGCGCCTTGTTTTTGAGCGAGCATGCAAGTATGGTCCGGCGAAATTCAACGCCAATGGCCAAACACGAAGGAAGCTTGACCATGGAGCAACTCGGCACTCGCAATCTCGCGAACGGCTTGGAAAAACTCGGCTTTTCCGACCTTGAAACGGTCCGGTACAATCTCGAAGCCGCAGAGCTTTACGAAGAAGCCATTCGCCGCGGCGAGGCTCAGCTGACGGCGCATGGCGCGCTGGTCGCCCGCACCGGCCAGCACACCGGCCGTTCACCCAAGGACAAGTTTGTCGTTCGGGATGAAAACACCGACGGCCAGATCTGGTGGGACAACAACAAGCCGATGTCGCCGGAGCATTTCGCTCTGCTGCGACAGGACATGCTCGAGCATGCCAAGGGCATGTCGCTCTATGTTCAAGACCTCGTCGGCGGTGCCGATGCTGACAATTCGCTGCCGACCCGCGTCGTCACTGAATATGCCTGGCACTCGCTTTTCATCCGCAACCTGTTGATCCGCCCGGCCCGCGAGGCACTCGCCTCGTTCCTGCCGAAGCTGACGATCATCGACCTGCCGAGCTTCAAGGCCGATCCGGAGCGCTATGGCTGCCGTACCGAAACGGTCATCGCCTGCGACTTCACCAACGGCCTCATCCTCATCGGCGGCACGTCCTATGCCGGTGAGATGAAGAAGTCGGTCTTCACCGTTCTCAACTACCTGCTGCCCAACAAGGGCGTCATGCCGATGCATTGCTCGGCCAATGTCGGCCCGCAAGGCGATACGGCGATCTTCTTCGGCCTGTCGGGTACCGGCAAGACGACGCTTTCGGCCGATCCGACCCGCACGCTCATCGGCGACGACGAGCACGGCTGGGGCGAACATGGCGTCTTCAACTTCGAAGGTGGCTGCTATGCCAAGGCGATCCGCCTGTCGGAAGCCGCCGAGCCGGAAATCTACGCCACCACCCGTCGTTTCGGCACGGTCATGGAAAACGTCGTTCTCGACGAGAACCGCGTTCCGGACTTCGATGATGGTTCGCTGACGGAAAACACCCGTTGCGCCTATCCGCTCGATTTCATTCCGAATGCCAGCGCCACCGGCACCGCACCGCAGCCGCGCACCATCATCATGCTGACGGCCGATGCCTTCGGCGTGATGCCGCCGATTGCCAAGCTGACGCCAGAACAGGCGATGTACCACTTCCTCTCCGGCTACACCGCCAAGGTCGCCGGTACGGAAAAGGGCGTCACCGAGCCGGAAGCGACCTTCTCGACCTGCTTCGGCGCGCCGTTCATGCCGCGCCATCCGTCGGAATACGGCAACCTCTTGAAGGACCTGATCGCCAAGAACGGCGTCACCTGCTGGCTGGTCAACACCGGCTGGACTGGCGGCGCCTATGGCACCGGCAACCGCATGCCGATCAAGGTGACGCGTGCTCTGCTCGCCGCTGCCCTCGATGGCTCGCTGAACTCGGCTGAACTGCGTACCGACGCCAACTTCGGCTTCGCCGTTCCGGTTTCGGTTCCGGGCGTCGACAAGGGCATCCTTGATCCGCGTTCGACCTGGGCCGATGGCGCAGCCTACGACGCGCAGGCCAACCGTCTCGTCGACATGTTCATCACCAACTTCGCCAAGTTCGAAGAACATGTGGACGGCAGCGTTCGTGACGCCGCTCCGGGCACCCAGATCGCCGCCGAATAAAGATTGCCGGCTATGATTCACGTGAAACCCGGTCCTTGTGGCCGGGTTTTTCGTTTTTGCGGCGAATGTTTTCAAGAGGTTCGCTCTGTGCCATAGATCGGGACGAGGTGAACCATGGCCAGCGACCCGCTCTACATCAACGACAGCATCATCATTGCCGGATGGGAACTGACGGAGCAGTTCGTGCTGGCCGGTGGTCCCGGCGGGCAGAACGTCAACAAGGTCTCGACGGCGGTGCAATTGTTCTTCAACGTGCTGGCCTCGCCGGCGCTCTCCGATCGGATCAAGACGAATGCACTGAAGATCGCCGGCCGCCGCGCCTCGAAAGAGGGCGTGCTGATGATCGAGGCCAGCCGCTTTCGCAGCCAGGAGCGCAACCGAGAGGATGCGCGCGAGCGCTTGAAGGAGTTGATCCTCAAGGCGGCCGAGCCCCCGCCGCCGCCGCGCAAGAAGACGAAACCGACGCGCGGCTCCGTCGAGCGCCGCCTCAAGGAAAAGTCCGGACGCGGCGAGATCAAGAAGCTCCGCGGGCGGCCAGCCGGCGATTGATTTCTTTTGTGCCGCTCCTTGCCTTTGCCAGGTGGCGCCCTCTCTTATCGAGCAGTGTTTTTGCAAAAGGAGGTGGCATGAAAGAGACCGCGTCCGCTGAGAGAACGGATCACTGAGATGCCGGTGATGATTGAGGGACAGCC